>JALHOX010000442.1 GCA_022842805.1 Phycisphaerae bacterium
GAAACTACCCAGAACAGTATAGATGAAAAACTTAAATGTAACAGCAACTCGTCTTTCGCCACCCCATAAGATGGCAAGGAAGTAAACCGGAATTAAAACTACCTCCCAGAAGAAGTAAAACAAGAAACCATTGAGCGAAGTAAATACGCCAATCAATCCTGTTTGTGCCAGCAACAATAAGGCATAAAATGCTGCTTCGTTATCATACTTCTTTTTAAACGAAACATGAACAATAAACGGCATCAGAAAAGCAGTAAGCAACACCAGCAACAAGCTGACACCATCCATTCCCACTTTAAAATCAATACCTAAAGAAGGTATCCACGAGTAGTTGGCAAGAAACTGAACCGATGAGTTTTGCTCAAACTGAACAGCGGCAACAACTGCAAGAACAAATTCAGCAATGGTTACCACCAATGCGATTTGTTTAGCCTTTGCGCTGCGTGAAATGAAAAGAAATAACGCTGCAAGTATTGGCAAACTAAGTAATGCTATCGTTATCATCCGCAGTTAAAACATAAAATTTAAAAACAAAATAGCCGTAATTCCTGCTACCATAATAAAGAGGTAAAAGCCAAGTTTGCCGGTTTGCAGCAAACGTGCAGCACCGCTTCCTGCTATAACCAACTCACCAACAGAATTTACAATGCGGTCAAAAATATTTTTGTCAAACACATCGTTCAGAACTGATGAAATCCAATCCAGTGGTTTACGGATGATCATATCGTAGAACTCATCAATATATCCTTTGCGGCTTGAAAGACGATATAGAAATGATTGCTCTTTTTCTGAAGCAGCCGGAACATGAGCGTTGGTTAAGTAACGCGAGTAAGCCACAGCAAACATCACTAATGTTCCTGCAATCGCAATTGCCATCAACATATATTCAGTTGCATGTGAAGGTTCTTCACTGAAGATAATTGCCAATGAAGGACGCAACACCGGCTCTAAGAAATTTGCCAGTGCATGATGCCCGAACAATGTTTCAGGAATATTGATAAAACCACCTGCAACAGCAAGAACCGCCAAAACAATCAGTGGCACAGTCATCACCGCAGGCGATTCATGTAAATGAGATTTTTGTTTTTCGCTTCCTCTGAAAACACCAAAGAAAACAAGAAAGAACATTCGGAAAATATAAAAGGCAGTCATCATAAACGTGATAACCATTACCACCGCAAGCACTGTTGAATGTTCAAATACTTTAGCAAGAATTTCGTCTTTGGAGAAGAAACCGGAGAAAGGCGGCAACCCAACAATGGCCAGCACTCCGGCAAGAAAGGTAAGATACGTTACAGGCAGATCTTTTTTCAATCCACCCATTTTGCGGATGTCCTGTTCACCGCTCATTGCGTGAATAACACTACCTGCACCTAAGAAAAGTAGTGCTTTGAAAAACGCGTGTGTGATCAGGTGGAACATTCCGGTTGAGTACGCTCCTACTCCAACCGCAACAAACATATAACCCAACTGACTAACGGTTGAATACGCCAACACCTTTTTAATATCGTTTTGCGTGATGGCAACAAATGCTCCGAGTAATGCAGTAGCCACACCTACATAGGTGATAACTTCCATCGTAATTGGTGCAAGCGTGAACAGAATGTTGGAACGCACGATCATGTAAATACCCGCAGTTACCATCGTTGCAGCATGTATCAAGGCTGAAACAGGAGTTGGACCTGCCATTGCATCAGGCAACCAGGTGAATAAAGGAATTTGCGCACTCTTTCCGGTTGCACCGATAAAAAGAAGCAACGTAATAGTAGTAATAACAGCTAATCCCGCAGGCATAGCAGCCGCGCTGCTGAATACCTGTGCATATTCAATACTTCCGAAGGTGATGAAAATTAAAAATACTCCCGTCAGGAAACCAACATCACCAATACGGTTCATGACAAATGCTTTTTTAGCAGCATCATTGTTTGCATTATCGCCAAACCAGAAACCGATAAGTAAATAAGAACAGAAACCAACACCTTCCCACCCAACGAACATCAGGATGTAATTTGCTCCCAGCACCAGCATCAGCATGGAGAACACAAATAAATTGAGGTAAGAGAAATAACGGGCAAAACCTTCGTCATGGCTCATGTAACCAACAGAATAAACATGGATAAAGAAACCAATGCCTGTAATAATTAAGGTCATCAGCACAGAAAGGGGATCAATCAAAAGAGAAAGGGAAACCGAGAATCCTCCTGCATTCATTAGTTCTCCGAGACTTAAAGTCTGAGCACCTGCGCCACCTAATAACTCAACAAAAATTCCGGCTGCAATTACAAATGAACCTAGAACACTTCCGCATGCAACAAGTGAGACTATATTTTTAGAAAGCCATTTTTTTCCAAGCGAGTTGATTAAAAAACCAACTAACGGTAATAAAGGAATAAGCCAGGCTACGTTTATCATTACCACTTCAATTTGCTCAGTTCGTTAATATCAATGGAATGAATATTCCGGTAAATCATCACAATAATTGCAAGACCAACCGCTACTTCGGCTGCTGCCACTATCATGATGAAGAAAACAAAAATCTGTCCTGCCGCACTGGAGTGGAACGCTGAAAAGGCGGCCAGCAAAAGGTTGCAGGCATTCAGCATCAACTCAATGGACATGAACATCACAATCACATTTCTGCGAAGCAATACTCCTAAAACACCAAGCGAAAACAAAACTGCGCTCAACAAAATGTAATGTTCGAGCGGGGCAATCTGTGTTATCTGTGAAGAAATATTTTCCATTATTTCAAATCATGTTTTACCAGAACCACTGCTCCTATAATTGCTGAAAGCAACAGCAACGCTGATACTTCAAACGGAAGCAGAAAATCATTAAACAAAACTTTTCCAAGTGCTTTAACATAACCGATCTGGTCATCATAAGGCTGTGATGCAATAATTGATTCGGTGCCTTTCAGTGTTCCTGTGAACGTAACGAGCAATAAACCTGCAGCAACTGCAGCAGCCAGCTTCAATACATTTGACTTAGCCGGTTCATTGTCTTTATTTAAATTCAACAACATAATCACAGAAAGAAAAAGAACCATGATAGCGCCCGCATAAACAATGATGTGAACGATAGCAAGAAACTGAGCATTCAATAAGATATAATGCCCTGCAATTGCGAAAAACGCAATGAT
>JALHOX010000443.1:0-1786 GCA_022842805.1 Phycisphaerae bacterium
CCGGCGGGCGCGGCGGCGGACTCGTCGATGTGGGCGATGACGTCGCCGACCTTGACCTGAGTTCCGGCGGGGGCGAGCAGCTTTGTGATCCGACCGCTGACCGGGGCGGGCACGTCCATGCCGGCCTTGTCGGTCTCGAGTTCGACGACGGACTCATCGGCCCGCACGTAGTCGCCCTCTTTTTTCAGCCAGTTGCCGATTTGCACGGTGGTCACGGACTCGCCGGCACTGGGCACTTTCAGGTCGGTCGGCATCGCAAAATTCTCCGGACAAAACGAGTTTCGAGTTGCGAGTGCAGAGTGTCGAGTGGAAGAGAGCGCCGGTCAATTCGCACCGCCACGCTCCATGCCGCCGACACTTACCGCACCTTGCTTGTGCCTCGAGACTCCATCGTATTCAACTCGACACTCTGTACTCGCGCCTCGAAACCCTTTGCCGAGGCACGCGTAACTCTCACGCAAACGCGCGATTCAGTATGTCCTGCTGTTCCAGCTTATGCGCTCCGCCGGAGCCGGTCGCGGTGCTGGCGGTCGCGGGGCGCGAAATTACCTCGAAGGGGTAGCGACCGAGCAGCTTGGTGCGTCCGAAGCGGACCATGAGTCCGCGCCAGGCGCCCATGTTCTCGGGCTCTTCCTGCACCCAGAAGACGGGCGTGCCGGCGGGGATGTTGGCCAGCACGTTCTCAAAATGCTCGTCGCGCAGCGGGTAATACTGCTCCAGCCGGGCGATCATGACGTCGTCGGCCTTGAGCTTGGTTCGCTGCTCGATCAGTTCGTAGTAAATCTTGCCGCTCGTCAGCAGGACGCGGCGCGGCTTTTTGTCGCTCTTGCGCAGATCGGGGATCGAGCGCTGGAAGCGGCCGGAGGCCAGTTCGTCGAAGCTCGAAGTTGCTTCGGGCAGACGCAGGAGTTTTTTCGGCGTGAAGACCACCAGCGGCTTGCGATAGGGCCGCAGCACCTGGCGCCGCAGCAGGTGGAAGTAGTTTGCGGGGGTCGAGGGATTGCAGACCTGAATATTGTCTTCGGCGCAAAGCTGGAGGAAGCGCTCCACGCGGGCGCTGGAGTGCTCGGGGCCTTGTCCTTCAAAGCCGTGCGGCAGCAGCATGACCACGCCGTTGAGGCTCTCCCACTTGTATTCGGCGCTGCTGATGAACTGATCGATGATGACCTGGGCGCAGTTGACGAAGTCGCCGAATTGCGCTTCCCAGAGAACCAGCGCATCGGGGAAGGCGATGCCGTAGCCGTATTCGAAGCCCAGCACGCCGGCCTCGGAGAGCGGGCTGTTGAAGATCTCGACCGGCATCTGCTGGGCGTGGAGCCCCTGGAGCGAAAAGTGCTTGCGGCCGTCGGTGGCGTCGTGGAGGACGGCGTGTCGATGGCTGAAGGTGCCGCGCTGAGCGTCCTGTCCGCTCATGCGCACGCGATAGCCCTCCAGCGAGAGGGTGGCGAAGGCGAGAAGCTCGGCCGCGGCCCAGTCGAGCGGTTTCTCGCCGCGGGCCATTTTGGCTCGATCGTCGAGCAGGCGTTTGATGGTGGGGTGCGGCGTGAAGCCGGCGGGGACTCTGCTGATGGCGGCGAGGAGTTCCTGCAGTTTGGCCTTGGGGACGCCGGTTTCGACCTCGGGCACGGCGTCGTCGGGCCCGCCGCGATAGTTTCGCCAGAGTTCGGCGACCTTGGTGCGGCGTTTGTTGGGCTCGGCCGGCTGATTGACGGCGCCGAGCTCTTTTTCGAGCATTTCGCGGCGGGATTTTGCGATTTGTTCGGCCTCGACGGGCGTGACCTCGCCG
>JALHOX010000443.1:1796-2348 GCA_022842805.1 Phycisphaerae bacterium
CAGGAGATGGTCGAGGTAGCCTTCGCGGACTCCCTTGCGCTCCTTGATGGCCTGATACATGAGCGGCTGGGTGAAGGCGGGTTCGTCGGTCTCGTTGTGGCCGCGGCGGCGGTAGCAGTACATGTCGATGATGACGTCGCGCTTGAACTGTTTGCGGAATTCGAGCGCGAGATCGACGACCTGCGCGACGGCCTCGGGGTTTTCGCCGTTCACGTGGAAGATCGGGCTTTGCAGCATCTTGGCGACGTCGGTGGCATAGGGGCAGCTGCGCGCGTCGTGCGGGTCGGTGGTGAAGCCGACCTGGTTGTTGACGATGATGTGCAGCGCGCCGCCGGTGCGGTAGCCCTCGAGCTCGCTGAGGTTGAGAGTCTCCTGGACGATTCCTTCGCCGGCGAAGGCGGCGTCGCCGTGGATGAGCACGCAGAGGCCGCGGTCGCCGGCCGGGTCCTTTTCGCGGTCGAGCTTTGCCCGGAGGCGGCCGAGCGCGACGGGGTTGACGAATTCGAGGTGGCTGGGGTTGAAGCACAGCGAGAGGTGCACCTTCTGCCCGTT
>JALHOX010000443.1:2358-3127 GCA_022842805.1 Phycisphaerae bacterium
GCCCGTTGGCGCAGACCCACTCGTTGTGATAGCCCATGTGATATTTGACGTCGCCGCGGCCGACGTTGCGTTCGGCGTCCTTGTCTTCGAACTCGCGGAAGATCTGTCGCGGGCTTTTGCCGAGGATGTTGGCGAGGACGTTGAGTCGTCCGCGATGGGCCATGCCGATGACGACCTGATCGACGCCCTGCTCGCCGGCCTTCTCGAGGGCCAGGTCGAGCAGCGGAATGAGGCTCTCGGCGCCTTCGAGGGAGAAGCTCTTGGCGCCTAGGAATTTCTTCTGAATGAACTCCTCAAAGACGACCGCTTTGGTGAGGTGGTTGAGGATGCGCAGCTGGTGCGAGCGGGAGAGCTCGATGCGATTTTCGCTGCCCTCCATGCGATTTTGCAGCCACTCGCGACATTCGAGCGAGTCGATGTGCATGAACTGCACGCCGATGAAGCGACAGTAGGTGTTCCACAGTCGTTCGAGCAATTCGCCGACGGTGCGGACGCTGGGGCCGCAGATCGTGCGGCTGGAGACGGGGCGTTCGAGGTCGGCGTCGCTGAAGCCGAAGTGTCGCGGATCGAGCTCGGCGGAAAAGGGGCGTGGCAGGCCGAGCGGATCGATATGGGCGATCATGTGTCCGCGCACGCGATAGGAGCGCACCATCTGATCGACGCGGTCCTGCAGGATCGCCGCTTCGAGCGGGGTATGTGTGGGCGGATTGGTCGAGCGGGCGACGGCGAGGCTGGCGGGGGCCGCGTTCAGCGTCGCCCCGGTCGGCGC
>JALHOX010000444.1 GCA_022842805.1 Phycisphaerae bacterium
TGACATTTCGGTAAGGCAGGCCGCGGCGTTGCGACCTGCCTTTCCCCGCCCCCATGCCCACCGAACGCGTCACATTTCCAGGTTCGCTCAGCCACCCGCTCGTCGGCCGGCTCGACCTGCCCGAAAACGCAGAGCCCCGCGGCTTTGTGCTCTGGGCCGCATGCTTCACCTGCGTCAAAGACCTCAAGGCCGCCCGCTGGGCCGGCCGCCGCCTGGTCGAGCGCGGCTACGGCGTGCTGCGATTCGACTACTCGGGGCTGGGCGAAAGCGGCGGCACCTTCGCCGATGCAACCTTTGAATCGCATGTCGGCGACATTGTGGCGGCCGCCCATCATCTCGCGACGCACCAATCCCCGCCCGTCGCGCTCGTGGGGCACAGCCTCGGCGGTTTCGCCGCCTGCGCCGCGATCACGCAACTCCGCGCTCCGCGCCTGCTCGCCACGCTCAACAGCCCGTTCGACACCCAACACCTCGCCGCGTTGATCCGCACCCGCGCCCCACAGGTCGAGCGCGGCGACGTCGAGCCGATGAGCTTCGCCGGCGGCCGCCCCGTCCCCGTCGGCCGCCCGCTGCTCGAAAGTTTTTCCAACGTCGACAGCCGCGCGATCCTGCACGCCGTCGATCGCCCGACGATCGTCTTTCAATCGACCGACGACGACATCCTCACCCGCGGCGCCGCCGACCGGCTCTATCAGGGGCTGAACTGCGTGAAATCATTCGTGACGCTGCCGGGGGCCGACCATCTGCTGACCCGCGACGAAAGCCATTCGCGATTCGTCGCGAACGTGGTGGCGGATTGGTTGGAGACCTTCGCGTAGGGCAGGCCGCGGCACTCCGCGCCTCTGCATGACGAGCCGCGGGCTTCAGCCTGCGCGGTAGCGCATATAGCTATCGCCGCACATTCGTCGCTCGGCAAATTTGTTTCACGTGAAACAAGTTTTGCGCGACGCAACCCCGGTGCCACCTTGCTCATCCGCTCAAAGAATGGCGTTGTTCAGCGTCCTCCGTCCCATTTGAGCTGCAAGACCTGATTTCAGCCTGGCATACAATTCCAAAAAGTCCCCGCTCGTAGTTCCGCTCGGCGATGAACAATGACAAAGACATGTCCAAGTTGCCGAAAACTCGTCGATGAGCGGCATCGGATTTGTCCGTGCGGCTATGACTGGTCCGAGGATCCGCCAAGTTCGCGAGTCCGACTCGGGCGTCGATGGCGATTCGCTTTTCCGCAGCTCGCAGGCTGGGAGTTGGTGGTCTGCATCATCGGGTTCACGCTGCTGATAGTCTGGGTCCTTGGACTGCTCTTTACACTCGCCTACATCCGTGGCGAGCGCGGCGGCGCTTGACCGCACCTCGCAGCGCCGACGAATCGGTCGAGTCTGCGGGAGAACCAAACGCGCGGGCATCGCTTCCGCACGAAATCCCCCGACGGGCGATCGCGAAGTCGCCCGTCCAGCGTCAGGCCGAAGAATCGACCGACGCCATGAGTACCGGCTTAGCGTCTCCGCGAGCACGCCGCGAGCGCAACCACAGCCAACCCCGCCAGCGACCCCGGCTCCGGAATCACCAGCGTATAGCTGCTTTGCACCGGCAGGTCAGGAAACTCGTAAACGATCCCGCTGCCGTCGGAGAAAAGAAACGTCGCGACGGCGTTCGGCGCGGCGCCGTTGTTGAAGAACACGTTTCGCATGTCGGCGTTGAAGTCGCCGTTGTCGTTGTCGATATCCCACTGCCCGCGAAACGCCACGCCCGAGCCAAAGTTGCTGAAGCCGTAGGTAAAGAGGTCGGGGCCGGCGTTGTCGTCGGTGCGATCGCCGACGAGCAATGAGGCGAGCTGCGTGCCATCGCCGCCCAGAAACTGCTCCTCGCCCAGGTAAAGCTGGTCAAAGAGATACTGCGTGTCGCCGACCGTAAAGGTCATCTGCGTCAGCAGGATCCCCGGCCCGGCGTCATTCTGCACGGCGAAGGCGGTCGTGTTGAATTCCCCGCCGCCGCCGTTGCCGTTTTGCAGCGTGAGCGAAACCGTGGCGGCGTTTGCGACTCCTGCACCAAGCAGGATCGCGCCGGTCGCACGAGCGAACGAGCGAAATCGGAACATTCAGATTCTCCAATCCCAGGTAGGTACAAAAGCCACGGCGCTAGCGCATGCGCCGTGGCGGCTTGGCAGTGTAACGCGCCGGTGCTGCGTCGGTCGGCGAACCGCCGGCCGCAACACCCACGGCCTATCGGCGGAACTCACCCTTGAGGCCCTGCGAGCGGACCTGGTTGGTCTTCAGGTCGATCGTGAACGACTCGCCGACGAACGGCGTACTGCCCTGGCCGGATTGCGGATTTTCGAGATAGATGCGGGCCGGGCCGGCCGGGGTGCCGTTGACGCTGACGAGAGCTTTCTCGCGATTGAATTCCATGTTGTTGCAGAAGACGGAGCGGATCTGCGGGCCCTGTTCGTCGCGCAGGTTGACGTTTCCGCTCGCCATCAGCCAGGCCAGCTTCAGGCCGCCGCGCGGATCGCGGGCCTCGGCGCTCTTCTCCGCGAGGAATTCGCCTTCAAGCCGGTCGCAGTCAAGGGCGGTGGCGCGCGTCGGGAGCTTGGCGATGTCGGCCGCAGTCCAGTCAGGCAGCTCGCGCTCCAGATCAAGCATGCGCTTCCCGGCGTTGTAGATGAAGCGCACCTTGCCATCAAAGACGACCGCGTCGCGGCGGCCGCCGGTGCTGTCGCGGCCGATCTGATAGGTCATCGACTTTTCGCACTTCAGGCCGGTCTGGCTGGGGCCGCGCGTGATCAGCGGCGAAGGCAGGCCCAGCGTGTCGTCGGCGGCGACGGGCGCCGCCCCTTCCCCGCCCGGATGGCTGCGCGAAGTCATCATCAGCACGGTCCGCCCTTCGCTGACGAGGCGCCGCTCAAGAATGTCGAAGGTCAGTTTGGGCGAGATCACTTCGGCGGTCGAGGTCGGCTTGCGATTGCGGCCATAAGTCTCGCTGCGGAAGGTCGCGGTTTCGGCCAGCATGCGGACCGGATCGCGCCGGGCGCCGCGGTCGTCGGAGCCGACGCCCAACTGCACCGCCGGCAGGCGCTGCTCGCGAGCGCGAACACCGAAGGCCGCGGAGCGGAATGCGCCGGCCAGGT
>JALHOX010000445.1 GCA_022842805.1 Phycisphaerae bacterium
CGGCGGAGTAACGCAGCGGCTGGCGCGGGTTGCTGGTGATATTCGGGATTTCGGCGCGGAGGCGGCGGACATACTCGTCGATCGTCTGACGGCGGAAGTCGTTCCAGGCGGTGTTGCCGGTGGACGGCGGCGTGCCGACGAAGCCGGTGAGGTCGCGGAAGCGCTGCAAGCCGGAGTTGGTGTAGCTGTTGCTGGCCGGATAGCCGGCGTTGGTCTGGACGTAGCGGATGTAGTCGAGGTTGATGCCGTCGATCTGATAGTTGGTGACGAGCTCTTTGACGATGCTGGTCAGGTATTCCTGGGCATCGGGCGAGCCGGGGTCGAGGGTGAAGTAGCCGGTCGATCCGCCGATCTTGGTCGGGCCTGCGCCGATGTTGGCGGATTCGGCCATGAGCCACTGGGGATTGGCGGTGAGCAGGGCGTTGCCGCTGGGGGGCCAGACGCTGGAGACGCGGTAGGGGACGATCCAGGCGTGGACTTCGATGTTGTTGGCGTGGGCCTGGGCGATGACGGTCGCGAGCGGGTCGAAGTTGGAGGCGATGTCGGTCGCCTTGGGGACGATGGTGGAGTTGTAATAAGCGCCGTGGCCGACGCCGACGTTGTCGTGGAAGGCGACGACTTCGACGATGATCGCGTTGTAGCGGCCGGCGAGAGTGCGGGAGATCATCGAGCTGACTTCGGACGAATTCTTATAGCCGGGGCTGAACGCGTCGGCCCAGAAGGCGCGGAAGCTGGTTTGGGCGGACGCGGGGATTGTGAGCGCCAGCGCGGCGAAGGCGGCGCAGAGCGACATACGGATGGATGAGAGGGGTTGCATCTTTCGCCGAACTCCTGAGTGCGTCGTAGAGCGTCGTGGGTCGCCGGGCCGTCGCGCGGTGGCGCTGCGGGCAGCGAACTTCTGAGCATTATATAACGAGGGCGGGAAAATCCGCGCGGCGTTCCCTTCTTTCGAGCCGCGGGCTGAAGCCTGCGGCTCAGCGAGCGAATGATGGGTTACGGGCCGGTGTAAACATCCTGCATCTGGGCGAAGTCGGCGATGTCCACGTCGAAGTCGGCGTCGCCGTCGAATTCGAGGCAGAAGTTTCCGGACGGATAGTCGAGGTCTGGGGCACGGAAGCAGAAGCGGAAGGTGCCGAAATCCTGGAAGTCGACGTCGCCGTCGTTGTTGAAATCGAAGGGCAGGGGGCCGGTCGCGGTGAGCAGGAAGTTCATGACGCGGTCCATGACGTCGGCCCTGGTGACGGGGCTGCCGATGGCCTCGAAAGGGAATCCGAATGAGACCGCGTTGTAGGTCGCAGTGGTGAGCTGAACGGCGGCCGCCCCTGCGCCGCCGCCCGAGTAATTGGCACAGGCGAAGCCCTGCGAGCCGACGGTGAAGATGTCGGGCTCGCGCGTCTCGAATCGGGCGCCGCTGGCGGGGCTGAATTGGAAGTTCGCCAGGCCGGCGAGAATGCTGCCGGCGACCGGCGCGACGGTGAAGGTGTTGGCGTCGTTGGAGGAGTAGCCGACTTGCAGTGTGCCGGTGGCGAAGCTCGCGCCGCCGGCCTGATTGATCAGGTCGAAGGCGATGTCGGCGCCGCTGATGAAGAGCGCGCCGCCCGCGGCGAGATAGCTGTTCAGTAGGGTCTGCTCAGTGGGAGAGAGCGTGTCATCTTCGATGCTTTCCAAGCCGAGGGCCCAATCGACGACGGCGTAGCTGCCGAGGCTGACGCGGCCGCTGATCACCGCGTCATTGGAGCAGGAGGAAAAGCCGTAGTCGTTCAGCGCCAAGGCAGTGGCGTGTTCGATGATGTAGTCATTGGCGTTGCTACGGCGGGGAATCACGCGTTCGATCGTCTGGCCGTTGTAAGCGGGGGGCTGCGTGAAGGTCTGCGTCGAGTTGAGTTGGCGACGCTGACGATCGAAGCCATTCACCACCAGCACAGCGCCGGCGCCCATCGTTGGCCGGCGGACGGCGAGCGTCTCGCTCGGCATCGATTCGCCGCCGGTGTTGGTGGCGGCGACGCGGAAGTAGCGCAGTTCGCCGAGGCCGACGCCGCTGATCGTGTGTTGCAGCACATTGCCGAGGAGGATCGGATCGCCGAAGGCGATGCCGTTGTCGGACTGATAGATGACGTAGCCCGTCGCGGCGTCGCCGCGGGCGCCGTTCGCGAGCGGGGCGGCCCAGGAGACGCGAACGTCGCCGTTGCCGAGGTCTTCGGCGGCGACATCGCGCGGCGTGTCGGGGGCGAAGGCGAGCGGGACGGTGCTGCCGGGCAGGTTGTTGAGGAAGCGGATGACGCCCTGCACGCAGGACTTGCCCATGGCGGCGCGGACGCGGGCGTCGCGGAGCAGCTCGGCATCCTGCTGATTGTCGTGGAACGCGAATTCGACGATGGTTGCGTCGAATTCGTTGCTGTTGTTGGTGGTGCTGATGGCGCCATAGGCGCTCGTGAGCGTCGGGCTGCCGCGATCGAACCACTGATGCTCGAAGAGGTCGTCGAGGATCAGCATGTCGGCGTCGATCTCGTTGGCGAGCGTGGTGGCGAGGGCGGTCTGGTTGCTGGTCGAGCCGGTGTTGGTGATCAGGCAGATCTGGCCGCGGGCGGTGCTGTCGAAGGCATTGGTGTGAAACTCGATGTGGACGCGTTTCCAGCGCTCGCTGTTCACGCCGCCGGCCGGCACCTGGTTCATCTCGCGCGCCAGGCGTGCGCCTGTGCCGATGTTGTCGTCGATGTCGGCCAGCCCGGCCGAATCCCAGATGGTGGACGCGAAGCCGACGGCGTTGTTGCCCAGTTCGCTCTCGGCCCAGTAGCGCTGCGCTTCTTCGTCGCGCGCGTAGCCGCTGATGCTGTTTGGGCCGGGGCGCGAGATGTCGCCGAAGCCGCCGCCGAAGCGGATGCCGTCGGCGATGACGACGCCGGCGACCGGGGATTGATTGGAGATTTCGACCCAGGCTTCGGCGCCGGCGACGAAGTAGTAGTTTCCGAGCCAGACCCAGCCGTTGCCGACGTTGCGATGATCGACGGTGATCTCGCTCACGCCGCCGCGATGACGAATGCGATAAAGCTGCGGCACGCGGTTGGTGCTGGCGACGACGAAGGTGTAGACGGGATAGAAGTCGGTCACGCTGATTGCGGGCGTG
>JALHOX010000446.1 GCA_022842805.1 Phycisphaerae bacterium
TGCTCCGCCGGTGGGCGGATCGCCGGCCGCCGCGCCGCCGAGCGCGGGAGCGTAGCGCCATGATGCGTCCGCCGCGCTCCGTGAACATGACGCTCAATCTGGCGCCGATGGTCGACGTCATGATGTGTCTGATCGTGTTTTTCCTGCTGGCGAGCCGGCTGGTGAACGCGGAGCAAAAGCCGATCGATCTGCCGATCGCGAAGGCGGCGCAGAAGAGCGAGGCGGAGACGGCGGGGGGTCGGCTGACGATCAACATTCAGCCCAATTCAGACGCGACGAGCACGGCGAGCGTGCAGTACAGCGTGGTGGAGTGGGATGGGCAGCGGGTGGTTGAGCGGGCGCTGGCGCCCGAGGAGCTGGCGCCGCTTCTGATCGCGCGGGCCGAGCGGGCGCGGGCGGCGGGGCAGCCGATGCGCTGCCGCATTCGGGCCGATCGACATGTGCGCTATCGCGATGTCGAGGCGGCGATGCGGGCGGCCTCAGCGGCGGCGGTGACGCAGTTGCAGTTCAGCGCGCTGACTCCGAACGAGAATGGGGCGGCGCAACACGGCCCACGGCCTGTGGGGGCGGGCTCGGGGAATGGGCCATGAAGCGGCGGCATCTGCCTTCGAGCGACAGCATTCCCAATCTCGCGCCGATGGTCGATGTCATCATGGTGCTGCTGGTGTTTTTCCTGATCGGTGCATCCTTCAATCTGCTCGACGAGCGGCTGCTGAAGACGGAGCTTGATCCGAATGTGGGGCCGGGCGGCGCGGCGGCGGTTGAGCTGAGCCCGCGGATACGCGTGCGGATCGAGGACTTCGACGACGGCAAGAGCGCCAAGATCACGCTGATGGATCGCAGCGTGCCGCCGGGCGATTTTGCGGCGCTGCGGGCGCTGCTGGCGGAGCGGCGCGACGCGGGGGCGGATGTGGATAATCCGGTGATCGTCGCGCCCGATTCAAACGTACGCTGGAATTTCGTGATTCAGGCGATGGACGCGGTGATCGGGGCGGGCTTTGGAAATGTGCAGTTCGCGCTGGCGAGCGGCGGGAAGTGAGTGTCGAGGTGCGAGTGCTGCAGAGTTGCGAGTTGCGAGATCAGCGTGTCGGGGTGCAGAACAACGCAGCCCCATCGCCGCGTTCGCGGCCGTTCGTTTTTCGCGGTCTTCAACTCGACACTCTGCACTCGAAACTCGCAACTCTCTTCGCGGCGATGGCGCTGCAGGCCGGATCGCTGAGCGCCTGGGCGCAGCTTCCCCCCGATTGGGAGCGGCTCGTGCAGGCCGGCAGCGTGGATGCGCTGCAGTCGGCGATCGGCACGGTCGATCAACCCGATGAGTGGCAGGCGCTGGCGCAAGCCTGCGGAGTGGCGGCGCGGGCGGCGGCGGGCCCCGCGCGCGAGGCGCTGCTGGACCGCGGTCAGGGGTATCTGTCGGAGTGGCTGCGATACGAAGAGATGCGCGCCGCTCCGCGCGATGCCGCCAGCGCGGCGGCGCTGGGCCGCGCGGCGCTGGAGGCCGGCAACTTCGCGCTGGCGGAGCGCTCATCGGCGGCGCTCGACGAGTTTGAACTGACCAACGGACAGCGCGGCGACAAGACCGCGCTGGCGGGGCAGTTGGAGAAGGCCGAGGCCTTTTACCGCCGGGCGGCGCAGACGGTCGGTGCGATTCTCGAGCAGACGGCGGGCAACGACGAGAACCTGCAGATCACCGGCTTATACGGCGAATTGCGACAGATTTCGCTCGATGCGCAATTCAATCAGGCGTGGAGCAACCATTTCCTCGGCCGCCTGCGGCCCGACTTCGCGCGAGAGCTGGCGCAAATCAACCAGCAGAGTGCGCTGCGCGGCTTCAGCGGGCTGGTGAACACCGCGGGCGAAGCGGAGAGCGGCTGGCAATGTCGGCTCGGCGTGGCGATGTGCCTGCGCGAGCTGCGAAAGCACGACGACGCGGCGCGCGAGTTTGAGCAGTTGCTGGCGGCGTCGCTGCCCCCGCAACTGGCGGGCCAGGCGCGCTACGAAGCGGCGAGAAACCTGATCGCGGCGGGGCGCTTTGAAGAAGCGCGCAAGCTGCTCAAGCCGCTGGCGGCGACGGATGTCGACAAGCTGCCGGTGAGCGCGCAGGCGATTCGGTTTTATGCCAACCTGGCGCGGGCGTGGGAGGCGAACAGCTACTTGGTGGAAGCCGCGCAGTTGGAGCAAAACGCGCGTGGCGGCAACAACGGAGCGCTGTTTGCGCAGGCGCGGCAGGCGCGTGAGACCGGGCTGGCGATGTTTCGGAAGCTGCGCGGCATCGGCGGCGTCTGGCCGGATGTCGTGCAGTGCTATGTCGGCGGAACGGTGCGGCCCGACGCCGACCCGACGCTGCTGAGCGCCGATGAGTTGCTGGCGCTATCCGAGTCGCTGATTGCGCAGGGCAAGCCGGCGGCGGCCCGCGATCGGGCGGCGGCGGGCCTGCAGCGGCCCGATGCCATCGGCGACACGCGGGCGGGGCTGCTCTTGGCGCTGGCGAGCGCGGCGCTGCAGAACAAGGAGCCGAAGATCGCGGCCGATGCCTATCTGAGCGTCGCGACCGAGCATGCCCGCAATCCGCAGGCACCGGCGGCGGCGCTGGAGGCGTTTCGCGTCTATGCCGGCTTGGCCGAGCGGACGAATGACCCGCAGGCATGGCAGGCGGCGGGCGACGCGATTACGCGAATCGTGATCGCGCAGCCGACCCATCCGGAGATCGGCGATTTGCGCTGGGGGCAGGCGATCGTGTTGCAGCGTCTGGAGCGATATGAGGACGCGGCCCGCGCGTTTTCGGCGATTCCGGCGAGCGACCCGCGCGCGGAAGAGGCGCGATTTCGACAGGCGCATTGTGGGCGGATGAAGGTCGAGTCGCTGCCGCGCGAGACGCCGGCGGAGGTGCGGCGCGAGGCGATCGCGGCGTGCGCGAAGGTTTTTGATGATTACGCCAAGGGGGCGCTGACACGGGCAGCGTCGGGCAGCGCGGCGGCGAAGGAGTGGGCCGCGGAGGCGACCCTGCAGGCGGCGGAGCTGAGACTCGGCCCCGAGGGCAGGCAGGCCGAGGCGGCGGAGGCGGCGCTGCGCGAGTTTGAGCAGACCTTCGCGGGCGACGCGCCGCGGATC
>JALHOX010000447.1 GCA_022842805.1 Phycisphaerae bacterium
CTGGCCACGGTGTTCGAGGCCCCAGGCGTGTGGAACTCGCGGGCACATCCCAATTTGCCCGACCGCATCAATCGCACGCAGTTGCAAAGCTGGAAGCAGTATCGCTCGCGTCGAAAAGAGGGCGCGCTCGTCGAGTTGATCTCATCCGATGGCCGGTTCAGCACCGGCACGCTCGACGCGTACGCCGAATCTTGGGCACTGAGCTTCTTCCTGCTGGAGAAGCAGCCGCGGGACTACGCGGCCTATTTACAGCGGCTGGCGGCGCTACCGGTCTTTCGCGACCGGTCGTCTGCCGAGCGGCTGGCCGATTTCACGGCAGTGTTCGGCACGAATTTTCGCCTGCTCGAGGCACGTTACTTGCGGTTTATGGACGAATTGAGATAAGCAGAGGTGGATCACGTTTGGCTTCCTTCAAGGAAGGTGCGGTGTTACGCGGTGAGAGCAGCAGGGAACGGGCCCCGCTGGGGACGAGTCCCGATTGCTAGCACTGCTAGCGGCAAATCTCTAGAATCAATCGTCGTTGTGGAAACGCTCGCAGGCCTTCTCCCCAGGTCAGCGGACTAGGGGGAGCGTATCGATGCTCGATCGTCAGACAGTTCTGGTGCTCGTCGGCTTGTTCGCGCTAGTCGTGCTGGCGTTCGGGTTCGCCGTGCGCCCATGGGGACGAGGGAGTCGCTTTCGTCGCGCGCCGTATGGCCGCACGCCAGGGCAGGTGCCGATCGTGGGGCATCGCACGGCGCTGGAGATCAATCTCGATCAACAGAAGCTGGCCGCGATGCGTGAAGAACGCGCCGCCGCCCGAGCCAAGCGCGCAGGGAACGCGGATGAAGCGCCGCGCGCCGAGGGGTCGCACGAGAGCGAGCCCCGCCGCGAACAGGCGTAACGCGCGTTGTGAGCGAGTAGAAGCAACGCGGAGGCCTTCATGTCGATCGACTGTCGATTGCTAGTCGCGCTATTCCTGTTGCTGATTGCCGCACCGCCAGCACTCGCGGCCGAGCCCGTAGCCGCTGCAACAACACCACCGAAGAAGATTCTGCTGATCGGCGCCGAGAAGGACGGTCACCCTTACCGCACGCACGAGTACGTGCCGGTTTGTGAACTCTTGGCCAAGTGCCTGAAGCAAACGCCAGGCATTGAACCGGTAGTATCGCAAGGCTGGCCGAAGGATGCGGCCACGGCAGCCGGAGCCAAGGCGATCGTGCTCTACGTTCCCTGGGGGGCCAACGTGCTGTTCGACGGCCCGCATCGCCAGCAGGCGCAGCAACTGCTCGACGATGGCGCGGGGCTGGTCGCGTTGCACTGGGCGACCGGTGCGGAGAAAGACGAATACGGCCAGCTCTGGCTCGATCAGCTCGGCGCCTGGT
Source organism: Phycisphaerae bacterium (assembly GCA_022842805.1). GTDB lineage: Bacteria > Planctomycetota > Phycisphaerae > UBA1845 > Fen-1342 > JALHOX01. Next base: position 1,365 of record JALHOX010000447.1, read on the forward strand.
TTCACACCGATTTCAGCCCGCTGGCGCACCTCGAGCGACGTTTGCACATCGCCGATCCCGATCATCCGGTGGCGCGGGGTGTGAGCGACTTTACACTCTTCGACGAGTTCTACTTCAAGCTGCGGTTCGCCGAGCAGGCCCGGCCGCTGGGGACGGTCGAATTTGAAGGCTCTCAGCAAACCATCGCCTGGACGTACACGCGCGGCGGGAAGTCGGCCGACGACGCGAAGGCGGGCCGCTCGTTCGGCTTTGACGCAGGGCATTATCACAAGAACTTTGGCAACGACCTGTTCCGCAGGCTGGTCATCAACGGCATCTTGTGGACGGCCCACGTCGACGTGCCGGCCGGGGGCGCTGCAGCCGAGATCACGCCGGCCGACCTGGAATTGCCGGCGCCGGCCGTGCCCGCGGGGAAATAGCCCGCGCGCAGAGGAGAAATTCCGGTGCGAGGTAGGTCAGTCGACGAGACGCCCCGCCCGAACGGTGTCAAGAACCGATTCAACAGTCAACTTTCCAATTGTTGGTGAATTATCGAATCGGTTCCTGACACCGATCGGTTTTCGGCTCCTACGCGACTGCCCGATAATCCAGCCGGCGAGCACCCTTGGCGTCGCGTGAGTAACTAAGATACTCTCTAGTAGCGGGACGCTCTTTGTGAGCGATCCTCACATCCGATTGCGTCGGTGTCGCGGAATGGCGGTTCGCGCGACCGATCACTGGCAAGAGCTTCGATGCATCAGGCTCGCATTCTCGTCGTCGCCCCCGCCGATCGTCAGCCCATTTTTCGCGCGGCGTTGGAAGGACGCGATGGCGCGGCTGGCGGTGCTTTGAATGGCGCGACCAGCGGCGCGGCAAAGAGTGTCTCCGGCGCTTCGTCCAATGGTTTGGTGCTTGAATCTTCGGCTTCAGCCGCCGACGCCCGGCTCGCGCGGGAGTCGTTCGATCTGGCGATCGTCTCGCTGGCCGCCGACGAGCGCGCGGCACTCGCTCTGATCGAGAAGCTGCGCCAGAGCGATCCCCCGCTGCCGGTGATCGTGGTCGCCGATAAACCATCGGTTGATTCCGCCACTGCGAGCCTGCGTCTGGGGGCCGGCGACTACTTGGCTGAGCCCGTGGCGCCGTCGGACCTGACCGCCAGCGCCGAGCGATTGCTCGACCAGCGCCGCCCTTTGGAAGAGCGCGAGTTATTGCGGCGGCAGGTCGAGAAGCCGTACGGTTTCGATGAATTCGTCGGCGCTAGCCCGGCGATGCGGCGCGTCTTCGACACGATCGTGCAGATTGCCGATTCGAATGTCGACGTACTGGTGATCGGCGAGACCGGCACCGGCAAAGAGCTGGTCGCCCGCAGCATTCATCGCCGCGGCCGCCGGCATGATAAGCCATTTGTGCCGGTTGACTGCGGAGCGATCCCCGAGAACCTGCTGGAGAGCGAGTTTTTCGGGCATGAGCGCGGCTCGTTCACCGGCGCCGATGCTCGTCGCATCGGCTTATTGGAATTCGCCGACGGCGGTACGCTGTTCCTCGACGAATTGGGCGAGCTACCGCTACTGCTGCAAGCGAAGCTGCTGCGGACGCTGCAAGAGCGGAAGATTCGCCGCGTGGGTGGTCGCGAAGAGATCGACGTCGACATCCGCATCGTCGCCGCCACTTCGCGCAATCTTGACGAGATGATTCGCCAGAAGCAGTTTCGCGAAGACCTCTATTACCGCATCAACGTGGTCCGGATCGAGCTGCCGCCGC
>JALHOX010000448.1 GCA_022842805.1 Phycisphaerae bacterium
CTGATCCAGTCATGACAAGTGTCGCTCCTAAAAATGGGTGAAAACCCGAATGCGGCGCGGTCGCCGCGAGTGCGGTTTCCGGTCACTTGCACCAACGATCCAGCCACGCCAAAACCGTCTCATGCCATTGGATGCTGTTCTGCGGCTTAAGCACCCAGTGATTCTCGTCCGGGAAATAGAGGAACTGGCTCGGGATGCCTTTGCGCTGCAGCGCCGTGAAGGTCGACATCCCCTGCGTATCGACGACGCGGAAGTCCTGACCGCCGTGAATCACCAGCATCGGCGTCTTCCAGTTTTTCACATAGTCGATCGGGTTGTGCTTCGTGTAATTCTCGGGCTTCTCCCACGGCGTGCCGCCGTGCTCCCACTCGGGGAACCACAGCTCTTCGGTGTCGTAGTAGGCCATCCGCTCGTCGATGTTCCCGTCGTGGTTGACGAGGCAGCGGAAGCGATCGCTCCAGTTGCCGGCGATCCAGTTGATCATGAAGCCGCCGAACGAAGCGCCCAGCGCGGCGACGCGCTCGCCGTCCATCCAGGGGTACTTCTTCAGCGCCGCGTCCAGCCCCTTCTGCAGATCTTCCAGCGGGCGATCTCCCCAGTGGCCGTTGATGGCGTCGGTGAAGGCCTGGCCGTAGCCGGTCGAGGCGTGGAAGTCGATCATCACCGCCGCGTAGCCGCGACCCGCGTAGGCCTGCGGGTTCCAGCGATAGTGGAAGTCGTTGCCGAAGGATCCTTGCGGGCCGCCATGGATGAGGAAGGCGACCGGGTACTTCTTGTTGGCGTCGAAATCGACCGGCTTCACGCAGTAGCCGTAGACCGTTTCATCGTTCCAGCCTTTGAAAGTGAACTGCTCCGGCTCGCCCATGCGACAGGCGGCGACCTTGGCGGCGTTGAGCGCGGTGATCGCTTGGTCGTTGCCGTCGGCTGAGCCGGCGAGATAAAGCTCCGCGGGGCTGCGCAGGTGGTGCATTGCGTAAACGACATTCGTCCCGGCCAACGTGACCGCGGCGACATGGCCCTCCTTCGTGAGCTGCTTCACTTCGCCGTTCGCGGCGTTAACGGCGAAAAGCGGATGCTGGCCGAGGTGGTCGGCATGGGTGTAGATCGTCGCGCCGTCCTTCGACCATGCCACGCCGCTCGCCGAGCGATCCCACGCTTCGGTGAGCATGCGCATCTTGCCGCTCGGCCAGTCCATGAGCGCGATGCGCTGCCGATCGGACTCGTAGCCGGGGCGGACCATCGCGAGAAACGCGAGCGTCTTGCCGTCGGGAGAGAAGGTCGGCTGGGCGAGGAGCGCTTCATTGTCGGGGGTGAGGTTTTTCGGTGCGGCGCTGCCGTCGGCCGGGACGAGCCAGAGGTCGAAGTCGGTCTTCCAGGCCTCTTCGCGGCCGACGTTGCGACAGGCGAAGACGACGCTCTTGCCGTCGGGCGTCCAGGTGTAATCCTCGCCGCCGCCGAAGGGCTTGCCGGGGCAGTCGGCGTCGATGCCCTTCATCAGCGCGGTCGGCGCACCGCCCGCGACGGGCACGACGTAGATGTGTGAGCGGCGGCCGTCTTTCCAGGTATCCCAATGGCGGAAAAAGAGCTTGTCGTAGAGTTTGCCGGTGGTCTTCTTCTTCGCGTCGGCGTCGAGCCGCTCCTTTGTCTTGGCGGGGCTGCTCTCTTCGGGAAAGACCTCCATGCTGACGATCAGGCGCGTGCCGTCGGGCGAGAGCTTGAAGCTGCCCACGTCGAGCGGCAGGTCGGTGATCTGCGTGGCTTCGCCGCCATCAAGCGGGAGCCGCCATACCTGCTCGCTGCCGGAGCGGCTGGAAAGAAAGAAGAGCGACTTGCCGTCGGGCGCCCAGGCGGGGTCGTGGCTATTGGAGGTGTGGCGGGTGAGCTGGCGTGGCGTCGCGCCGGCGCGCGATTCGACCAGCCAGATGTTGGTGCGGCCCTTGTTGGCCTCGACATCGGTCACGCGCACGTTGAAGGCGACGAGGCTGCCGTCGGGCGAGGCCGTCGGCCCGCTGATGCGGTCCATGGCCAGCATGTCGTGAATGGAGAAGGGGTGCGATTCGCCGGCGGCTGCGGCGGCGCTGACTGAGAGCGGGGCGGCGGTCATGCAGAGTCCTTGGGCCAGGGCGAACAGGGATGTCAGCAAAGGTCGGCGGGTTTTCGATAAGCGGTGCATCGCGGGCAATTCCTCCGGGATTTTGGGCGCTCGCGGACCGGGCAAGCGCTGCGCGGGTCAGGGTACCGCAATCATGCAGACGGGGCGAAAGCCGATTGCCGTTCAATACCGGTCGAAAAGTCGACCGCGAAATGACGCGGACGCGCCGCGTAGCCGATTCCCGAAGCAGTCTGCGCGCGGCGATGGGCTTTGGCGCGCAATCCCTGCGCGGTGGGCCATTGAAGAGTCGGCCGCCGATCGCCACATCGGAGAGCATCAGATGAATCTGCTTCACATCGCGACGCGCTGCGGCGCTTGGGCGGCGTTGGTCGGCGGCCTGTTGGCGCACAAGGCCGACGCGGCCAACTTCGTTGTCAACACGCTCGTGGACGAGAACGACGGCGTCGGCGTGAACGGCGTATCGCTGCGCGAGGCGATCAACGCGGCGAACGCGGCCGGCGGCGACGACACAATCACCTTCTCCGTCACCGGCACGATCACGCTCAGCTCGGCGCTGCCGGCAATTACGAGCAACATCACCATCGACGGGCCGGGGGCGGCGAATCTGACGATCAGCGGGAACAGTCTCTATCGCCCCTTCGCGTTTCTGAGCGGCGATGTCGTGCTTCAGGATCTGACGGTCGCCAACGGACGTGCCGCCGGCGGCAACGGCGGAAGCACCTACTGGGGCGGATGTGGTGGTGGGGCGGCGGGTCTGGGCGGCGCGATTTTCACGCAGACGAGCACGACACTATCGGCAGTGTCATTCGGGTCGAATGTGGCTCTGGGGGGAAATGGCGGTGGTCGCCAGAACAATTCCTCGGATGGCGGTGGCGGTGGTGGGGGAATCGGAGGTGCGGGCGCGAATAGCTCCGGTTCTGCCGACGGTGGTTTGGGCGGCATTGCCACACCGCTGAGCGGAACGCCGGGTAGCGGCGGTGGCTCA
>JALHOX010000449.1 GCA_022842805.1 Phycisphaerae bacterium
AGCGCCGGAATCGCGATCAGCGGCGTCACATAACGCACCAGCCCCTGCAGCATTCCCGCCATCACATACTTGCTCGTCAGCGGCGTGGTCAGCAGGATTTCCATCGTCTGCGACTCGCGCTCGCGCGTCAGCGTGCTGGCGGCCGTCGTCGTCACGATCAGCAGCACCACCAGCAACTCCACCCACGCCACCACCGTCAGCCAGCTCGCGACCGTGTTGGTCGTCAGCGCCGGCCACCAGCTCGCGTGATACGCCGTCAGCAGCAACAGCGCCGCCGCCGCCCCGATCACGAAAATCGCCCACCGCACCATCGGACCGCCGCTGGCCGAGCCGCGCGTCGCCGCCTCACGCCACGCGATCGGATTGCTCCAGACCCGCCTCGGCTTGCGCGGCGGCGGCTCGCCGATGGTCGCGACGCGAAACGGCTTCGAGACGCGCCCCACAAGCGTGGGCTCGCCCTCCTGCTCGCCGCGCCGCACCATCACCATGCTGAAGAGCACCATCGCGATCGACGCCAGCGTGGTGAGGATCATGTAGCCATATTCGGGATAAGCCAGCAACCGCGCCCACGGCCAGCCATAGCGCATCACGTCGGACAATGGCGGAGCGGGCGTCTGCCCGGTGACGACCAGCAGCGCCAGAAACGGGTGGATCGGCGCCAGCCAGCTCATCTTGAGGCCGGTGCCCAAGCCAAAGGCGACGTCGCCGGGCTTGGCCTCCGCGAGTTGGCCATAGGTCGATTGCCCGATCGCCCCGATCAGCAGCAGATAAACCGCGATGCCCACGAAAAAGTAGAAGATCGTGCGCCGGGTGCCGACTTTTAGAAAGCTGATCGTGATCGCAATCGAGCCGGTCAGCAGCGCCGTGCAGGCCGACAGCCCGAAGCTCTGAAACACTTCGGCCTGCGTCACACCGCCGAAAATCATCGTGATGCAGAAGATCGGCAAGCCCGAGAGCAGCAGCGCCCAGATGAAGTAAATCCGCGAAAAGAGCGAGCCGAGCACGATCTGCGCCGTGCTGAGCGGCGTCGTCAGCAAAATACTGAACGTGTTTGAATCTTTCTCCTGCGTGATCGCACCGGCGCAAAAAATCGGCGCGATGAAGCTCATCAGTGCGAGCTGCGCCACGCTGACGACCAGGAAGACCTGCGTTGCTTTCTTGGCAGACTCCGCCAGCGATGCGTCATAGCCCGCCAGACCGCCCTGAAAGAGCACGACCATGATCAGCACCGCCAGGTACGCGATCCGCGCCCACAGGTGCTTCACCCGCTTACTGGCCGCCGCCACCACCCGGACCATGATCGGATTGCCGGGAAGCAGGCGCCAAAACGCCAAGGCAAGATCGCTCAGTACGTTCATCGCCCCGGCCTCCGATCGTTGCGCCGTCCGAACCCCGCCCGACGATCAACGGCCGCGCAGACCAATGCCCGCGGTTCATCCTCGAAGATGAATCTCACTGCACGATCCCCTTCGTCAGCCGCATAAACGCCGTCTCCAGGTTCACCTCTTCCTGCTTGATCTCGCGAATCCGCAGGTTGTTATCCAGGAGCGACCGCGCGATGAAGCTAAAGTCGTTGACCTCCTCGCGCAAGTTCACAATCACCGCCCCATTTCGCAGCGAAACCGACTCCACCGCGTTCAAATTCGCCAAAACCTGCCGCGCCTTCTCCGAGTCGTCCGGCGTCTCGACGTGAACGACCGTCCCCACCCGCGCCCGCCGCACCGCCTCCGTCACCGACCCCTGAAAGAGCAGCTTGCCGCGCTCGATGATGCCGATACTCGAGCAAAGGTCCGCCAACTCCGGCAGAATGTGCGAGCTGATGATGATCGTCTTGCCCATGCGATGCAGTTCTTTGAGCAGCTCGCGAATCTCGATTCGCGCTCGCGGATCCAGTCCGCTCGCCGGCTCGTCGAGCAGCAACACCTTCGGATCATGCAGCAGCACCCGCGCAATGCTCAGCCGCTGCTTCATGCCGCGCGAGAGCGAATCGACCAGCGCGTCGCGCTTATAGGTCAGGTCCGTCAGCTCCAGCACGTCGCCCACAATCTGGTCGCGCTTCTTTCCGGTGATGTTGTAGGCCGCCGCGAAAAATTCGAGGTACTCCTGCACCACCATGTCTTCATACGCGCCGAAAAAGTCGGGCACATAGCCGATCAGCGGACGGATCTTCCGCGACTCATAACCCACCACATTGCCGCACACCCGCGCCTCGCCCCACGTCGGCCGCAGCAGCGTCGCGAGAATGCGGATGGTCGTTGTCTTGCCCGCCCCGTTCGGCCCGATGTAGCCGAAGCACTCCCCCTCCTCCAGTCGCAACTGCAGGTTGTCCAGTGCGACCAGCTTGTCGTACTTCTTGGTCAGATTAATCGTCTCGATGATCACGCACCCGCTCCCTCATCGTCCGCCAGCGCATCACGCGCCGGCGGCGTCCCTTCATATTGCAACGGCAGCCGCACCCGATACATCGTTACGCCCCGCCCGATTCGCACCTTTTTCTCGTCGCGCTTGAATTCGATCGGCCCCGGCTGATCGCTCCACAAAAACACCACCGCCTGCCCGCGAATCAGCCAGTGCGAAATGTCGATGTTCGAAAGCCCGTCGGTCGTAAAGGGCGTGCCGACCGTGTCAAAATCCTTGATGGTCGTATTGGGCAAAAACAGCGACCGCGTCGACGCCAGCATCAACATGCTGTTCGTATCGCTCGCGCCAAAGGTCCGCCCCAGCCAGGTCGACGCCGGCCCCGCCCACGCGTGCTGCATGTCCCAGAGCGTCGTCAACTCCGGTCGCGGAACATCCTTTCGCACCGCCGCACTCTGCGCACTCCACTCCCCGATCGCCGTCTCCAGCGCCGCATATTGCTCCGCCGTGAAGTTGTCGCGCGTTCGCGTTCCGCTCTTCAGCCCCGGCAGCGCCGCCGCGATCACGTTCAGACTCGCCGGCACATAACCATTCCGCTTCCAGTGCGTCATCCCGCCCACGGGTTGATCCAGCGCATCAAACGGCCCCGCCTTCGAGCGCGGTGAGGCCCGCGCCGATCGAGCCAACCGCCGCACGCTCGACCGCGTCGAGCGGGATGTTCGAGGCTTCGAGCGCC
>JALHOX010000450.1:0-2792 GCA_022842805.1 Phycisphaerae bacterium
CGAGCGCGCGGTCGAGGCGGCGATATTGGATGGCCTCGGCGACGTGCATGCCGAGGATGTTGGGGGCGTCGGCGAGGTCGGCGATTGTGCGCGCGACGCGCAAGACTTTGTCGTGCGCGCGGGCCGAGAGGCCCAACTCGCTGACGGCTTGTCGGAGCATGCGCTCGCCCTCGGCATCCAGAACACAATGCGTGCGTAGCTGGCGTGAGCTCATGCGGGCGTTGCTGTTAAGCGTGTCGCCAAAGCGGGTTTTCTGGACCGCGTGGCATTTCTCGACTTGTGCGCGCAGGGTGGCGCTGTCGGTGCCGGGCTCGAGCTTGCGGAGTGAATCGATGGGCACGGCGGGCACTTCGACGTGGATGTCGATGCGCTCGAGGAGCGGGCCGCTGATTCGGGCGAGATATTTGTCGATCGTCGTGGGAGAGCATTTGCAGGGCTTGCGCGGGTCGGTGAAGTAGCCGCAGGGGCAGGGGTTCATCGCGGCGACCAGCAGGAACTTGGCGGGGAAGCAGACGCTGCTGTGTGCGCGGGCGATGGTGACCTGTCCGTCTTCGATGACCTGGCGCAGGCTCTCGAGCACGGGGCGGTTGAACTCGGGGAATTCGTCGAGGAAGAGTACGCCGTGATGGGCGAGGCTGACTTCGCCGGCCTGGGGGATGGTGCCGCCGCCGACGAGTGCGGGGGTGCTGATGGAGTGGTGCGGCTGGCGGACGGGGCGTGTGGCCATGAGTCCGGCGACGTGGTTGAGGCGGCCGCAGGCGGAATAGATGCGAGTTGTTTCGAGCGATTCGTCGAGCGAGAGCGAGGGCAGAATGGTCGGGAGGCGCTTGGCAAGCATGGTCTTGCCGGTGCCGGGCGGACCGATCATGAGCACATTGTGCCGCCCTGCCGCCGAGACGAGCAGCGCGCGTTTGACGGCTTCCTGGCCGCGGACGTCGGCGAAGTCGACTTCGTATTTGGCGGAGGACTGGAGCAAAGCGGGCAGATCGACGCTGGTGGCTTCGAGCGGGAGGCGGCCGGTGAGAAAGCCGATCGCCTCGGCGACGGTGGCGACGCCGTAGACCTCGACGCCATCGACGACGGCGGCCTCGACGGCGTTTTCGCGTGGGAGGATGACGCCGCGGAATTCGCGTTCGCGGGCGAGCATGGCGAGCGAGAGGCCGCCCTTGATGGAGCGGACGGCGCCGTCGAGTGCGAGTTCGCCGGCGATGAGATAGTCGGAAGCGATTTCGCTTTGCACCTGATCGTCGCCGATGAGTAGCGCGAGGGCGATGGGCAGATCGAAGCTGGGGCCTTCCTTTCGCAGGTCGGCTGGGGCGAGGTTGACGGTTGTTTTGGTGCGAGGGAATGCGAAGCCGCTGTTGGTGAGAGCGGAGCGGATTCGATCGAGGCTTTCCTTGACGGCTGAGTCGGGCAGGCCGACGAGGGTGGGCGTGCCGTAGCCGCGATTGGTGACGTCGATCTCGACCTCGCAGAGCTGCGCGTCGATGCCGGCGAGAGCCATGCTGTGGAGACGGGCGAACATTGGACTGGTCAGTGTAATTGGGGGAAAGTGAGAATGGCTAATCGGCGGGGATGGGCAGAATGCAGAAGTGGGCGAGTGCGACGGCGCGCCGCGATAGCGAGCGCGCCGGAGGTTCGGCTGTCGGGCGCGACGGGCGAAGCGAACGTCGCGTGGATTGGTCTTAGGCTGCGCCGACGGGCGAGCGGTTCAGGACTTCGTCGCGGACGGATTCGGCGACGCCGGCGACTTCGAGGATGAGCGATTCCTCGACCCCGAGGCCGCGGAGGGTGGCGGCGAGGTTTTCGACGACGGCGTCGAAGTGGGAATCTCCCAGGCCCTTCGCGACCAGCGGCATGTGCGAGTTTCGGAGCGTGCGGCCGGTGTAGCGGTTGGGGCCGCCGAAGGCGAGCATCAGGAAGTTCTTCTGATGGCCGGCCTGGCGCTTCATATCGACGCCTTCGAAGAAGTGGGAGATTCGCTGGTCTGCGAGGACGCGTTTGTAGAAGTCTTCCACCGCCGCGTTGATCGCCGCATCGCCGCCGAGTCGTTCGTACAGGCTCTTCATTGCACAGTCCTCATCATCAATCGCTGGGTTGCTGCTTTCGGCAGAGCGGCTGGATTCCTGTCGCTCTGCGGACGAAGCGCCCGGCGCTCCGCTGTTGACAACGCGTCGCCGCCACAAAGGACGCGCCAAATCTGCAATTGCATCGGCCTGTTTCGGGCGGGTGTGAAACTCCCCGCGGGCAAATTTTGCGGTGGCGCGCGGTTGCGCCGAGGTGGGTTGCGCTGGGGCGACCTTTTTCGGACGGGCGGGCTAACTTCTTCGCAGCATGACGACGCTTTCGCGCGGAGCGACGTCGGTGAGCATTCCGAGCTTGCGGCCGACGGCGATCAAGCGCCGCGCGATGACGACGCCGGCCACGTCGAATCCTGCGGATGCGGCGATGTCGGCGAAGATCAGGTCGCTGGGGACGTAGATCTCGCTGACGCGTGCGCCGCCGATGACGACCCAGGCCGGGGCACCGGGGCGCATGACGCGAGCGAGAGACTGGGCGAACTCCCGCAGGCCGGCGAAATAGTCGACCACGAGGGCTGCGTTGGAGCGCTGGTTTCGGGTCTGGAGCGCGGAATAGGTTTCGGCGACGGCGGCGTGGAGCTCGGCGGCGAGCGACGCGGCGGCGCGCGTGTCGGTGGCGGCGCCGGGGTGTGCGGGGAGAGATTCTTCGCTGATTTCGAGCGTGTCGGCGGGGAGATCGGCGCCGGGCTCGTCCGCGGCGTCGGCGGCGGC
>JALHOX010000450.1:2802-3090 GCA_022842805.1 Phycisphaerae bacterium
CGACGAATGCGGCGTAGACCTTTCGCATCGGCCGGGTGATGCGGGCGTAATCGTGTCGCGACAGGTATGGCGGAGAGGTGAGCGCGCCGCCGACGCTTTCGTCGTCGATGGCCTCGAGCGATCGGGCGTCGCCCGCGATGACGGCGCTGCCGGGGGCGAGGGTTTGGCGCTGATCCTCGCGAATCATCTTGACGACGGCATTGAAGGCCTGGGGCAGAGGCGGAGCATCGGCCCGGCGTCGGCCGGCGCGGGTGCAGCGGTGGGCGACGGCGAGCATGAGCGCCGCGC
>JALHOX010000451.1 GCA_022842805.1 Phycisphaerae bacterium
TGTCGCGCTCGACGCCGCCACGGGGAGCGAGTTGTGGCGCGACACGCGCGACGAGAAAACCAACTGGGCCACTCCCTATGTCTGGAAGAACGACCTGCGCGAAGAATTGATCACGGCCGGCACCAACAAGATTCGCTCTTACGACCTCGACGGCAAGCTGCTCTGGGAATTGGGCGGCATGTCGAGCATTGCCATCCCGACGCCGTTTGCCGGCTTCGGCATGCTCTACCTTTCGTCGGGCTACGTCATGGACAAGCAGAAGCCGATCTACGCGGTGCGCCCCGGCGCCAGCGGCGATATCTCGCTTAGCGAGGCTGCCCCCACGAATCCCTCGATCGCCTGGCATGTGGCCGACGGTGGTCCGTACAACACCAGTCCGCTGCTCTATGGAGACTACCTCTATGTTCTGCTCGATCGTGGCATGCTGAGTTGCTACGACGCGCACACGGGCGAGGCGAAGTACGAGAAACAGCGATTGCCTGAGGGGCGCGCCTTCACGGCTTCTCCCTGGGCGTACCGCGGCAAGATTTTCTCGATCAACGAGTTCGGCGTGACATTCGTGGTGGAAGCGGGCCCCGAGTTCAAGCTTCTCTACACGAACGAACTGGCGAGCGAGCCGATGTGCATGTCGACGCCGGCGATGGTCGGCGACCGGCTTTTGCTGCGGACGGCCACCGAGCTGGTCTGCTTCAAAGAGGGGGCCCGCCTGGCCGAGCCCGTCACGAGCGAACAGCCGCAGTAGCTTCACGGCAGCTACTGGCAGCTCCTCTCGGCAGCGCCGTCCCCGGCGCGGCTTGATAAACGGGCCGACATCAGTAGAATCATTATTGAAACGCCGTAGAACCTGTTTTCGCGAGCGGAGTTAGGGTTCGTAGACTATCCTGGTATCAGGTGGCTCATCTCAATAGCTTCCTGCCGACCAGGGTCGTAGCCGTGGATGTCGTGATGTCTGAAACCTTTGAACTCGAAGCCGTTGAAGTCAATCTCTCGCCGCTCGAACGCTTCGAGGAGTTTCTGCAGAGTCGCGGCAAACGGGTCACGCAGCAGCGGCGGATCATCGTCGAGCACGTCTTTGCCGGGCACGAGCACTTCGACGCCGACGCCCTGGTGTCGCAGGTCCAGCAGCAAGACCCCCATCGCCGCGTCAGCCGGCCGACCGTCTATCGCACTCTCAGCGAGCTAGTCGAGGCGGGGCTATTGCGCAAGATGACGCTCGGCAGCCGCAGCGTCTACGAACACGACTACGGCTATCCGCAGCACGATCACTTGTACTGCCAGCAGTGCGAGAAGCTGATCGAGTTCCACAGCGACGAGGTTCGCGAGATCTGCGAAGCGGTGGCGCGGCAGCACCAGTTCCGCGTGTCGGGGCACCGCTTGATCGTGCTGGGCACCTGCCCCGACTGTGCCCGGCCGCGCCGGCCGAAGCGCCGGCTCGACCTCGTTTGATCGCGATGCTCGTCGTGTCGCTTAGCGGCGGATCGGCCCACCGCTGACCGGTTCGAGGAAGCAGCGCCGCAACCGATCGATGAACGGATCGCCGTGCGACACCTCGCGGGCGAACGTGCTCAGCTCATCGAGCCGCAGGTTCCACAGCCGCGCCGTGCGATCGTCGCCGGCCGTCACCAGCCAGTGATTGTCGGAGCTGACCGCCAGGCACTGCACCGCGCCGTTGTGACCACGCAAGATGATCGGCCACGAGGCGACTGCCGGATTCGTGAGATCCCAGATCCGCGCCGTCTGATCGAGGCTGCCAGTCACCAGGCGGCGACCGTCGGGCGTGATGGCCAGCGTCTGGACCGAGGCCGTGTGACCTTCGAGCACGTGCGAGTTCGCGCTCGGGTCGGCGGCCGTCAAATCCCACACGCGGGCGGTCTTGTCTTCGCCTCCGGTGACGGCCCAATGACCGTCGGAGCTGATCGCCACGGCGCGAATCCAACCACGATGCCCGGCGAGCACCAACGATTCGCGGCTCGGATCGGCCGCGGCCAGATTCCAAACGCGAGCCGTCGCGTCGAAGCTACCGGTGATCACCAGCCGGCGGCTTGGTGCGATCGCCACCGACTGCACCGGCTCGGTGTGACCCGTCAGCACGATCGCGGTGGAGCTGGGGTCGACCGCTTCGAGATCCCAGACGCGGGCCGTGCGATCGAAGCTACCGGTCACCAGCCAACGGCTGTCCGGGCTGATCGTGGCGGCCTGGATCGACTCTTCGTGCCCGACCAGCACGCGGGCGCTGGTCCCCGGATCGGCCGCGGTCAGATCCCACACGCGAGCCGTGTTGTGCTTGGGGGTGAAGCCACCGCCGGTGCTCACCAGCCAGCGCCCGTTCGCGCTGATGGTGACCGCGGTGATACGACCTTCATGACCTCGCAAGATCGAGACGGCCGTGGCCGGGTTTTTGGCATTCAGGTCCCAAAGTCGCACGGTGCCGTCGTAGCTGCCCGTGGCCAACCAGCGGCCATCGGGACTCATCGCCACGGCGCTCAATCGACCTTCGTGGCCAGCCAGCACAATGGGGGCGGCGGCCGGATACTTCGCGGTGAGGTCCCACAAGCGGGCGGTACCGTCGTAACTGGCGGTGACCAGCAGCCGACCGTTGGCGCTGACAATCACCGACGAAATGCGATCGGTGTGGCCGGCCAGCGGGCGATCGTCGAGCGTCAGCAGCGCGTCGCGCAGCGATTGCTCGGCGGCGGGCGCCGGCGGCTCATCGGCTTCCATCGCCATCGTCACCGCTTCGCTCGCCAAGGCGATGCTGCGCTGCGGGGCCTCGGGGAGCAGCTCCTGCGACTCTTCGCTGAGCCGCGTGGCCACGGCCATGCGGACGCGACGCTCGGCGTCGTTGCGCTCGGCGAGCGTTTGTTCGCAGCGCTCGTCGGCGGCCACGATCCGCTCCTGCGCGACCCACAGCGTGTCCGACACGCGCCAGGCCATGATGCCACTAGCTAGCGCCGCGCCGACGACCAGCATCAGCGAAGCCGCCAGGGCAAAGCTGGGTCGATACCCCTTGCTCAACGCGCCCCGCATCGCGCTGCGGGCAGGCGCGGCGCCGAGCGGCGGCGGCAACGGTGGCGGC
>JALHOX010000452.1 GCA_022842805.1 Phycisphaerae bacterium
ACTCTATGTACTCTCTTGTTTGAAGCTTCATGAGGTTGTTGGTTTGGAGCTTGCTCTGCTCTTCTAGAAGGGCGAGATATGGTCTGATGTCGAGTTTGCGAGACTGAACAACAATTTGCACTGAGAAGTCGAGTGAGTTTAGAAAATCCTGAAATTGAAGGAGGATAGCACTCTTCTCATCATTTGACTTCAAGGAGAAGTTCAAGGATGATGCGAGAAGTATGGCCCGCATACCACCGTCCTTCTCGACGATGACACCGTCACGAACTTCTTTGATAGGAACGAATGTTTGAGTAGGAAGAGCACCGCTAGTCATGAGGATATTATATCCTATCTTTTGTTACAGGGTTCGATTGTTGCTTCACATCTAGTTCGAATGTGAGATCCTTCAACTTAGAGCCAGAGAGTTTAGGGACTGAGAGTTGCTCGAGTGACTTACCAGGCTCTATAGAGTTGTGTGCATCGCTCGGCTTATTCGCCTCCTTCTTCCATATATAAAGTCTCCCTGCTATGTAGTACTTAACGAAGTCCTCGATGACGAGGGTGAATGGGCGCTCATTCACCTTGAAGAAGGCTAGAGCCACTCCGAAGACGACCACAGGTACTCCAAGAATAATGGCAATGAATCTTGGGAGTAAGGTAAGGAGCACGACAGCAATGCCTATGCTACCAGCGAGGTAGATAAACTGCTTGAAGGTCAAAGGGCCAAAAATCTTGTCCTCGACCTCTATATATTGTGGTACTTGGAAGCGCATTTTGGGTATGAATAGTGAATAAAGAATAAGGAATTATGAATAAAATTCTTGAGATTTCTTAATCAAACCTCTACAAATTCTTTCCACTTTTTCGGCCTGCTCCTCATTTTCGATATATTCTGTGCTATTTATGTAGCCCACATCTTTCGCAATGAGTAACTGGTTCCTAAGTTCAATTATAGATCCAAAAGCTATTTGATAGAAATGACTTTTATCTTTGTATGATGATCTACCAAACCCTTCTGCAATATTAGAAGTAATTGAAACAACAGCTCTTTTCATCTGGCTTGTTAAACCAAATGTCTCGTCTTTGGGCAATTTCTTGACTAGTTTGTAGATAGATATGACCAACTTGTGACCTTCCTTCCAAGCATCAAGATCTTTGAATGATTTTATTGATCCTTTCATTATTCAATATTCATCATTCTTTATTCTTTTAGAACTGCTCCCTATACGGATCCACTCCCCCTTCGTAATGACTCTTATTGTCAGGAATGTTTGGCACCAATTTCTTCCTCTCTTCGAAAGTTAGTGCGGTCTTTGGCCTCTCTCCTACTACAATCATTGGCAAATCATTTTGCTTTTCTGCGATTACAGTTGGAGCAAGAGCTGTCTCTGCTGGTTTAACTTCAGGAATTGATTGTAGGTTGAATTCAACACTATTAATTTTTGATTGCACGTAGCCTTCTTGAGCTATAAGAATTTTTTCTGGGACTAGAGAATAAATAAACTTCTCAAATGAAATAGAAATATTAGAGCTAATTTGCTCATTGATTTTTAATTCATCTACAAGTTTTTTTACAAAAGAATCTTTTTTTGTTATCCCGATAAGTCTTAGAGTTATTTCGTTTCCCAATAAGTTTTTTTGAGTACTATTAAGACCATTTTCAGATCCAAGTTCAGTAATTTTGTTTGCTAGTTCGTCTGAGGAAATCGCATCTTGGATGACGTCTGGAGAAGAAACATAAATTTTTTTAATAAATTCTTTTTGCATGTTTAGAATATGTCCCTACCTTGACCATTAAGCCAGTTGTTAAGATTATCCACCGGACTTCCTGGAGGAGCGATTCCACTTGTTACTTGGCTAGATACAGCGTCTCTAATTGCTTGTATTTTATCCTCAGAAAGCTCTTTGCCTAATTTGCCTAGCGTCTTTGGGTTGTAGAAACCAAAGACAGCTGGATTGGAGAGCTTAACAGTATCAAGTTTCGCAATATCTGCATAAGACATACCTTTGATAATTTCAACAACCTTTGAGTTGCCTGTTGGAATATTGCCCTGAGAATTCCTTCTTGCATTTGGCATTGGGTTATTGCCAGCAGCAAATGCTGAATTAAGTCTCGCCCCTTTTGCACTTTTGATTTTATCAACTTCTTCTTTAGAGAAGTTGGGACTTTTTTCAATCGCTTCAAGTTGCTTTTGGCTTAATGCTTCTGCAACTTCTTGGATTGCTAGGACTTCAGCTTTTTGTTCTACTATTGCCTCTTCCGAAGTTTTCTTTATCGCCTTAACCATGTCAGTTATAGCTACAACCTCTTCAAGTGATCTTGTATCTTCATCTACTTTTGTTGAAGCGATTTTAGATCCTAGTTCTATTTTTATCTTATTTTCTGCAACTTCCAATTCTTTCTCCTTGGTTTTGCTTTCAGCGCTGAGTCTTTGTTGCTTCTCTTTTTCTAGTTGTGAGTAACCCTTCTCGTCAGCACTTGGCATGCCTGTTAATCCAGCTAACGGCTTGCCGACCTCAATCGAACTTGTTCTTACATCATCTAGCCCAATCTTCTTGCCAAAAGAAGTTCTACCAGCAGTACCTCTCACCAAATCCCCTACCGCCTCGGTTGGTATGGTTGCGTTTCGAACATCAAATGACCCGCTAGCCATTTTCTTTGCGGCATACAAGCCAAGTCTAGCTCCAGCTCCCGACATTCTGTCTCTAAAACCATTAAACTGCGTTTGGTTAGCCCGGACAATAAGGTCGCTGTTATTTGCTTGCTTGTTGCCCACCCAACCAATAGATTTCCTACCAGCCCAACCAACTGTTCCCGCAGTTGCTCCCCCAGCATAGCCCATAGCCCATTTACCCAACTTGTTGATGCCTTCGTGCGCTTGGCCAGAAACACTCATAGATATTGAGAATGATACTATGAGGAAGATGATGATCATCACATAGTTAACCAGTGTGGGTATTGCCCCTACCGTGAAGCTGGTGCTAGTAAGCGCGTTGCCAAGGGGCTCCATACCAAGAAAGACGGTGTCGCTGATACCGTTAATTAAGATGACCGTAACCCAAGTCATAAGCATGAAGACTGGGGCAA
>JALHOX010000453.1 GCA_022842805.1 Phycisphaerae bacterium
CGATATCGATCTGGCGGCGGTGCTGGTGCAGAACCGCGTGAGCGTGGCGGAATCGCGCCTGCCCGAAGAGGTGCGACGCCTCGGCATCACGACCAAGAAGCAGTCGACGGCGCTGATCGGCGTGATTTCGATCTGGTCCGACGACGGCCGCTACGACGATCTTTATCTGAGCAACTACATCACGCTGAACATGAAGGACGAGCTTTCGCGCGTGCCGGGCGTGGGTGGAACGGCGATTTTCCCCGCCAAAGAGTACGGCATGCGGGTGTGGCTTGATCCTGAAAAGCTCAAGGCCCGCGAGCTGACGGTCGCCGATGTGAATGCGGCGATCGCCGGGCAGAACGTGCAGGTGGCGGCGGGTGCGATCGGTCGTCCGCCGGCGCCGGCGGGGCAGGATTTTGAGTTCATCGTCAGCACGAAGGGCCGGCTGACGGATCCGGAGGAGTTCGGCGAGATCATCATCAAGTCGGATGATCGGCGCGTGGTGCGCGTGCGTGATGTGGCGCGGGTCGAACTGGGCGCGCGCGACTACTCGACCATCGCGGCATTCAACGGCAAGCCGGCGGGCATCATTCCGATTTATCAGTTGCCCGGCGCCAATCTCGTGGCGGTGGCGGAGGCTGTCGAAAAGAAGCTCGAGGAGTTGAAGGCGGATTTTCCGGACGGGCTGCAGGGCAAGTACTTCTACGATTCGTCGATGTTCATCCGCGCCTCGCTGCACGAGGTGAACAAGACGCTGCTCGAAGCATTTGTGCTGGTGTTTCTGGTTGTACTGCTCTTTTTGCAGAGCCTGCGGGCGACGCTGATTCCGGCCCTGACGATCCCCGTCTCGCTCATCGGCACCTTTGCGCTGATGGCTGCGTTCGGCTTCAGCGTCAACATGCTGACGATGTTCGGCCTGGTGCTGGCGATCGGCATCGTGGTCGATGACGCGATCGTCGTGGTCGAGAACGTCGAGCGCAACATGATGCTTCACAAACTCGGGGCGCGCGAAGCGACCATCCGAGCGATGGGCGAGATCACGGGGCCGATCATCGCCATCACGCTGGTGCTGATGTCGGTGTTCATTCCCGCGGCGGCGCTGCCGGGCATTACGGGGCAGATGTATCGCCAGTTTGCGCTGACGATCGCGGCCAGCACGGCGCTGTCGGCGGTGTGCGCGCTGACGCTGAGCCCCGCGCTTTGCGCGTTGCTTCTGAAGAGTCATGAAGGGCACGCGAAGCCCGCCTGGTGGACCTTGCCGCAGCGAACGCTGGCGCGCTGGTTCAATCAGTTTTTCGACGGGCTGACGACGCTCTATGCGGGCTTCGCGCGGCTGGGGGCGGCCGCCGCGCCTCTGTCGCTGGCCGCGTTTGGGCTTGTGCTCTGGTGGACCTTCACCGGTCTGTCGCGGGTGCCGACCGGCTTTGTGCCGAATGAGGATCTCGGCTTTGTGATGGTGGCGGCGCAGCTGCCGGACGGGTCCAGTCTGGAGCGGGCCGACGCAGTGTTGAAGCGCGTCTCGGAAGAGTGTCGGAAAGTCGACGGCGTGAAAGATGTGACGGGGCTGACCGGGTTTTCGGTGCTCGAAGGCCAGGGATCGGTGTATGCCAACGCCTGGATTGTGCTCGATGATTGGGAGGAGCGCACCAAGCACCATCGCGACGTCGACACGATCATGAACGACATTCGCGCTCGCGTGGGGCCGCTGCAGGAAGCGCAGTTCCTGGTCTTCGGTCTGCCGGCCATCAGCGGGCTGGGCAACACCTCGGGCTTCGACATCCGCATTCAAGATAAGCAGGGCCTGGGGCGCGAGCTGCAGCAGCAGATCGTCGAAGAGCTGTGCGGAAAGGCCATGACGCAGAGCAAGATCATGTTCGCGTTCAGCGGCTTTCGCTCGGGTGTGCCGCAGCTCTATCTCGACATCGATCGCGAGAAGGCGATCAAGCTCGGCGTTTCGCTGCCGACGGTGTTTCAGACTTTGCAGACGCACCTTGGGTCGGCCTATGTGAACGACTTCAATCTGCGCGGCCGCACATTTCAGGTCAGCACGCAGGCGGATCACGCATTTCGGGTGAAGCCGCAGGACATTTTGCGGCTTGAGGTGCGGAACGAGCGCGGGCAGATGGTGCCGATCGGCACGTTTACCGCGGTCAGCGACACGCTCGGCCCCGACCGGGTGACGCGCTACAACATGTACACCTCCGCGGCGATCAACGGCATTCCCGCGCCGGGGGCCAGCTCGGGCGAGGCCATGCAGGTAATGGAAGACATCGCGAAGCAGTCGCTGCCCAAGGGCATGGGTTTTGAGTGGACCGGGCTTTCGTATCAGGAGCGAAAGGCCGGGAGCCAGGGGTTGCTGGTGTTCGGTCTGGGGCTGGTGCTGGTCTATCTGATCCTGGCGGCTCAGTACGAAAGCTGGACGACGCCGCTGTCGGTCGCGCTCTCGGTTCCGCTGGTCATCATCGGTGCGGTGCTGGCGTTGCAATATCGCAACTTCGACAACAACGTCTTTACGCAGATCGGGCTGGTGCTGCTGGTCGGGCTGGGGGCCAAGAACGCGATTTTGATCGTCGAATTCGCGCGAGAAAACGTCGCCCGCGGCATGACACCGTTGGACGCCGCCGTTGACGCCGCCAAGACCCGCTTTCGCCCGATCATCATGACTTCGCTGGCGTTCATTCTCGGCGTGACGCCGTTGCTGACGGCGACCGGCGCGGGCGCGGCGAGCCGTCAGGCGTTGGGTACGGCGGTGTTCGGGGGCATGATCGGCCAGACCGTTTTGGGCCTGTTCTTTACGCCGATGCTGTTCGTCGTGGTCGAAAACATCGTGGGCTTGTTCCGGAGATCGAAGCCGGCTGCTGCGTCGCATTCTCCGACGCCGCCGGCGCCGCCGTCCGCGCCTTCGGGCATGCTCCCAACGCCGGCATAGCCAGCGCGGCGGCTGCAATCTGCACGAATTCGCATCTGATTCGTCGGTGATGCCGCTTGCCACTTCGCTTCAAGCGCTTTAGAAACAACTGAAGCGTCGGCGGCAGGCTCGCAATGAGAGGCGGCAGCGAATGAGTTCTCATCGGAGATCGGAAGAGCG
>JALHOX010000454.1 GCA_022842805.1 Phycisphaerae bacterium
ACCTTCCGCAATATCGGGTTGCGGCCGGCGTTCGAAGATCGCGGCCGCCAAAACTTCACCGGCGTCGCCGCCGACGCAGGCCGCTTCCGCGTGCCGACGTTGCGCAACGTCGGCCTGAAAAACCGCTTCATGCACAACGGAAAGCTCACGACCCTGACCGACGTCGTGAACCACTATCGCAACGAAGGCAACGTGCAATTCCGCGACAACATCGACACGATCATGCTCAGCATCAACATCACCCCACCCGAGATCGCGCCCCTCGTCGATTTCGTCCAGAACGCGCTGACCGATCAGCGCGTCGCCAATGAGCAGTTTCCCTTCGACCGCCCGAAGCTGCTGAGCGAAATCACCCCCGGCGACGCCAACTGCGACGGCGTCGTCAGCGTCGGCGATATCGCCGCTTTCGTACTCGCACTCACCGACCCCCCGGGCTACGCCACCAACTACCCGTGCAGCATCTTCACCGCCGATGTCGACGGCAACGGCGTCGTGTCGGTCGGCGACATCGCGCCCTTTGTCGCCGCGCTGATCGGCGGCTGAGTCGCGCCCAGAGATTCTCGACCGCTCACGACTTCACGAGCTGCACACGCAGCCCCAGCTCCGTCGCGCTATCTCCGCCGACGCCCAGCCGAATCTCGCCCGGCTCGACCCGAAACTGCCCGCTGTTGTCATGAAAGCCGAAGCGCGTCACCGGAATCTCGAACGAAACCGTCTCGCTGCGCCCGGCTGCCACGCTCACCCGCCGAAACGCGCACAGTTGCCGCACCGGCCGCGTCATCGTCGCCGCCGGATCCTGGTAATAAACCTGCACCACTTCGTCGCCGTCGCGCTTGCCCGTGTTGGTCACTTTGACGCTGACGCGGATCACGCCGTCCGCCCGCGCTTCAAGCGGCGAGACAGTCGCGTCGCTGATCGAAAAGCTCGTATAGCTCAGCCCAAAGCCGAACGGATAGAGCGGCGTCCACGGAATGTCGATGTACTTCGACGTAAAGCGGTTGCCCTCCGACGGCGGACGCCCCGTGTTCTTGTGGTTGTAGTACAGCGGCACCTGCCCCGTGCTGCGCGGAAATGTCGCGGGCAATTTGCCGCCGGGGTTGAAGTCGCCAAAGAGCACGTCCGCAATCGCGTGGCCCGCTTCGCTGCCCGGATGCCAAGCCAGCACGATCGCGCCCGCCCGCTCCGCGAGCGTCGGAATCGAGAGCGGCCGACCCGTCAGCAGGATCACCGCCGTCGGCTTCTTGAGGTCGAAGATCGCATTGGCCAGATCGAGCTGCGGCTGCGGCAACTCGACGCTCGCCCGACTGTGCCCCTCGCCGCTCATCATCTCCATCTCGCCCAGCGCCAGCAGCACAACGTCGGCGTTTTGGGCCACGCGCTTCGCCTCGTCGATGCCGTTCGGCAGCGCCGCCAGCACCTCGCAGCCGAGCGCACGGTCGATCGTCACATCCGCCCCCGCCACCGACTTCAATCCTTGCAACACGTCGATCGCTTCTTCCTCGCGCCCGACGCCCGCCCAGGTGCCCAGCACGTCGCGCTTCGACTCGACCAGCGGACCGATCAGCGCAATGCGCTGCGCCTTTCGTGCCAGCGGCAGCACCCCCGATTCATTTTTCAGCAACACCATCGATCGCCGCGCGACGTCCCGCGCCAGCGCACGATGTTCCGCCGCGCCCTGCAACGCTGTTTCACGTGAAACATCGGTGTACGGATTTGCGAAGAGTCCCAGTTTCTTCCGCAAAATCAGCGTGCGCCGAACAGATTCGTCGATCAGCCGCATCGGCAACTCGCCGCGCTCGACCGCCGCCGCAAGAAACTTCTGATAAATCCCCGAAGCCATGTCGATGTCGACGCCGCAGCGGATGCCGATCGCGGCGGCCTCGGCTTCGTCGACGGCGAAGCCGTGCGGCACCAGCTCGCGCACCGACGCCCAGTCGCTGATGACGACGCCGTCGAAGCCCCAGCGCTCGCGCAGCACCGTGCGCAGCGTGTACTCATTGCCGCTCGCGGGCACGCCGCCGATTTCGTTGAAGGCCGACATCATCGAGCCGACGCCCGCGTCGACCGCAGCCTTAAATGTCGGCAGATGCACGTCGTGCAAGGTCGAGAGCGAGATGTCGACCGTGTTGTAATCGCGCCCGCCTTCCGCCCCTCCGTAGGCGACATAGTGCTTCGCGCACGCGATCATCCGATCCGCCTTGCTCGGATCGTCACCCTGAAAGCCGCGCACGCGGGCGGCGGCGATCTCAGCCCCCAGAAACGCATCCTCGCCCGCCGTCTCGGCGATGCGGCCCCAGCGCGGGTCGCGACAAACGTCGATCATCGGAGCGTAGGTCCAGTGTGTGCCCGCGGCGCGGGCCTCGATCGCCGCGACATGACACGCTTTCTCAATCCACTCCGGCGACCAGGTCGCCGCTTCGGCCAGCGGAATTGGGAAAATCGTCCGGTAGCCGTGGATCACGTCGTTCGCAAAGGCGACCGGAATCTTCAGCCGCGACTCCTCGACGGCGATGCGCTGCAGGGCGTTGGTGTGCTCCGCACCGTGCGCGCCGATGAAGGTGCCGATCGCCCCCGCGCGAATCTGCTCGGCGAGCTCCGACATGCGGGCCGCCTTCGCGCCCGGATTGTCGGTCGCGCTAATGCCGCCGCCCATCTGATTGAGGTGCCCGAGCTTCTCGGCCAGGGTCATCTGCGCAATCAGTTGATCGACATCCGGATCGCTCGCGACGCGCGGCGACTCCGCGCGAACCATCGCAACCGCGGCGATCGCGAGCGCAGCTCTGGCAGGGCGCGCCGCGCAGACCGCCGCTCCTCGATCAACAAAAAAACTCCGCAAAGCCGACCCAAGGCGCTTCGAGATCATGTCATTCCCTTAAAAACGAACACGGGCGCGAACCGCATCGGTGCGATTCGCGCCCGCGAATGTAGCGTGTTTTCGGCGTCGTTTAGTTGCCCGTCAGCAGGGCCACGAATCCGCCGATGTCGCCGACCGTCACGAAGCCGTCGTTATTGACGTCGGCCAGGTTGATGTCGCAGGTCGGGAACTGGATCGCGTACTGCGTCGG
>JALHOX010000455.1 GCA_022842805.1 Phycisphaerae bacterium
AAGCGATGACCTGCCTGAATCTCGGCTGCCCGCTGGGTTTCGGCATCTGGGAAGGGGTGCCCGTTCGCGAAGTGGTCCGGCTCGCCGAGCCGCGTGACAACCTCCGGCGCATTTTTTACCATGGCTATCATAACGACCAGCCCGACCAGATGTTCCGCAGCTCGCTGCCGATCGGTCGCATCTTCGAGGACTACAACGACCTGCCGCCGGTGATCCTCTGCTATAAGCTCAACGACCAATGGCTTTCGCCTGAGCGCGGCGGGCCGGTGCGCGTCGTCGTCCCCGAACACTACGGCTTCAAGTCGGTCAAATGGCTCACGCACCTCGTGCTCACCGAGCTGTCGCACGCCAACGACACCTACGCCGAGCAAGGCAACGACATCGACAGCCCGATGAAGACGTTTGCCGCCACGATCGATGTGCCGGCCGAAATCAAGGCGGGCGACAAAATCCCCATCACCGGCTACGCGCAGGTCGGTGTCGGCGGCCTCTCGAAAGTGCAGGCCTGGATTCAGCCAGCGGGCGAGCGCACGGCCGGCGGTGAGCGCGACGGATTCGCGAGCGCTCCGTGGGTCGACATGGAGATTCTTGCACCGCCGCAGGACTGGGGAGGCGACTTGCCCGACGGGAAAATTCCCCAGCCGACCTTGGATTTCGACCCTGCGACGGGTCAACCAGAGCGCTGGCCCATGCGCCTGGCGATCGCCCACTGGGCCGGCGTGCTGCCTGCACTCCCGGCGGGCGACTACACGTTGCGCTGTCGAGCGATCGACGAGCGCGGAAAAGCGCAGCCCTTCCCGCGACCTTACCGGCGCTCGGGCCACGCGGCCATCGAACAGCGCAAGCTGGTCGTCACGTAGTCGGACAGCACAAGCTGCAGCCAAGCGAACCGCGCCGGCAGGTCCTCGCTAAGCAATGTTTCAATATTCCCTCAAGCGGGCACGGATGGTCTGCTCGCAGTTCCGCGGCTAGGTACCCAAGTTTCCGATACGGCACGCTAAAACCCGGCCAGGATTGGCCTACGCGTCAGACATGGCACTTTGCTCGGGTGCGACAAAATCATCGTTAAGCACCTGTTGGCCTAAGGCCGACAAGCACTTATGATTAACCTGCGGCCGGGTTCCCCTTTGGGGGCCCGGGTCTGCCGATAGGCGGCGCTATGACAGGCGCCGCCGGAACAGTTCGATTCTTCACCTACACCCTGAGCTTTGCTTTCGATGGCCAAACAAGGTCCCCGCAAGAAGCTGCCGAAAGAGATCGCCGTAATCAATGCCGACAACTGCACCGGTTGCGAGGCCTGTCTCGAGGTCTGCCCGGTCGACTGCATTGTCAAGAAGCAGCAGTACGTCGGGCTCCCCAACATGCAGAGCTGGTGCGAGATCGACTTTGAACGCTGCGTCGGATGCGAGGTCTGCGTCCGCATTCCACGCAAGAAGACCGATCCGTACGACCTGACGGTCTGCCCCTGGAATGCTATCGAGATGGTACCGACGGAACAACTTGCCACGGTGGTCGCCCAGATCGGCGGCCCGCCGGCCTACATCTACGACAACTGGGACCGCCTCGTCGGCACGGCCCAGCACTTGGCCGAACTTAAAGTCGAATCAGGCTGATCCACTTGGAACGCGGCGCGGAGCGAAGTGGCGCTTACCATCGCGCTGCAAAAGCGTTCCGCCGTTCGAATCCACCGCTCGGACCGCTGCTAGCACTGGCCCGCCTGGCCTTTTTCACGCGGCGATTTTGCCCGCGGATAAACTGACCTTGCGTTCGTTGGCCTGCGCCGCTACAAGTCGCGCCGAGCTCGCGCAGGGGACGCTTGAGTTCAGGTACTCCTCTTCTTCCGACTCCGTGACACCTGAAGCTCTCGTAGTACGCCCGCCTCAAGCAATCATCCGCGAATAGCTCGCGGACGGCGACAAAGTTGTATTGACGGCCCTTGCGCCGTCGCTTGCCGAATCGGAGCACGTGCCGTGGGCACATTCGTCGGTCGTTGGTTATCCGGGTTTGCCGTCGTGATGTGCTGCGCCGGGTCGGCGCGCGCCGAAGAGGCCACGAGCACCGAAATCGCACAATCGTTCTGGGCGGCTTTCCTCGATGCCGACGTGGCGACCATGAGCCGGCACTACGCCCCGCGCGTGACGCTCAAGGCCGGCTCGGAGTTGCTCAAGCCGGATTACGGCCTGAATCCCGGCGGCGACCTCTGCAAGGATCTGGTCGTTGACCGCCGCGACCTGCAACGCGGCTACGATCAGATGTTCAAGCGAGTCGGTCGCGATAAGTGGATCGCCAGCAGCCAGAAACTGCGGGACGTCAAGCTCACCTATATTTCGGCCGCCGACGCCAACAAGTACTTCGCTCTGTTTCAGGCCGTGGCCGGCGAACTGCTCGTGCAGGTGCACACCGAGCCCGATCCGCTCTTCTTTTTGATGCGGCAAGACAACAAGGGACGCTGGTCGATCGTCGCGGAGGCATTCGACTAAGAAGCACTGGGCACTGCCGGCGCGCCCGGCACCTGTTCCCGCCCATTTGCACGATCGCGCGCGGTTTGCCATGCTGTGGCTGTCGAGAGGGCAACACTTCTCCGGCCACGCGAGGATGCCGCACCGATGAGCGCCGCCAATTCTGCCGCCTTGAGCGCCGCCCAGCGGCGCGTTTTGATCGTCAGCGACAACGATTACGAAGATCTCGAGCTGTGGTATCCCAAGCTGCGGCTCATCGAAGCCGGCGCTCACGTCACCGTGGCCGCACCCGAGGCCGACAAAGCGCTGCGGGGCAAGCACGGTTACCCGTGCCGGTCCGACGCCGCGATCGCCGACATGGAAGTCGACGACTTCCACGCTCTGGTGCTCCCCGGCGGCTTCGCCCCCGACAAGTTGCGCCGCGACCCCAAGCTGCTGGCGCTCGTGCGGCAATTCCACGAGGCCGGCAAGCCAATCGCGGCCATTTGTCATGGTGGTTGGATCGCGATTTCGGCAGGCGTGTATCGTGGTGTGCGAGTCACCGGCTCTCCCGGTATCAAAGACGATCTGGTGAACGCCGGCGCCGTCTGGGAAGACGCGGC
>JALHOX010000456.1 GCA_022842805.1 Phycisphaerae bacterium
CCCAGTTCGTCGGTGGCCACTCGGGCAGCGATCGACACGTTGCTGAACAAGCAGAAACCCATCGCCTGGTTGGGCAAAGCATGATGCCCTGGCGGTCGTACCAGACACAAGGCTCGGCGATCGTCCTCCTTTACCACTCGGGTGACGGCGTCGACCA
The DNA here is from genome assembly GCA_022842805.1 of Phycisphaerae bacterium. GTDB lineage: Bacteria > Planctomycetota > Phycisphaerae > UBA1845 > Fen-1342 > JALHOX01. The sequence goes on from JALHOX010000456.1 coordinate 158, forward strand.
CGGCGCCCGCCGCCAGCCGAGCCACATCGTACGAGGCGGTCGACATCACGGTATCGGCTTCGATATATCCACCCCCCGCGGCGGCAAACCGGGCGACTTCCGCGATATAGGGGCGCTCGTGGACCCGCGCGATCTGGTCGATCGAGGCCTCGCTCCAGGGGGCCCGCCGGCAGCGGTCAGCGAGTCCGGTCCGCTGGAGGTGGCGGGAAACCTGTCGGATCCGTTCGGCCCGCTCGGGATGGCGCCCCGTCTCATGGTCCAGAAAGCGATCGGAGAGGTACAGAAGTGTCACGCGTGGAGCTCCAGCTTCACGAATTTTCGGGTTATGACGTTGGCGAGGTCGGGCCCCGTTCTTGACGCGTCAGCGACGTCCAACTGGCACTGCCGTCAACTTGACATTTGCCGTCGGCCGTTGCTAGGGTGGAATCACCGAAGTAATTGCCACGTAACTGCTTGGCATAGTACAAACAGGGGCCAATCGAGTCGCGCCCAGCGGCCGCCGGTCGACTGCGGTACGCCGGGTGATCGCCAGCCCGATTCGCCCGTCGACTTGTCGGTGATCACCAACCTTGGTGGAGTGCGCCTGCCCTGGTTCGTTGTCGCGCGCGGGGTTGGTCATTAGGATCGTGAATCCATGCTAGCGTGTCGCGTTCAGTCGTGCCGAAAGTTTGGCCGCCATCAGTGCGGTGCGGCCACGATGCGCCTGTTACTGGCCGGCATGTTACTCGTCGCGGTCCCGTGCGTTGCGCTCGCTCAGCCGCCCGCTGCTCCCGACGACAAAAAGCCCGCCGACTGGTTCGAGGTGCCCGCCGATGCCGCGGCGATGGCGCCACGGTTCAAGACCGAAACGATGGGCATGCTCCGCGACGGCACGGTAACCAACCCGGCGGTTTTCGACGCCTATTGGAAGGCCTTCTTCGCCCAGCTCACGCACTGGTCGAAGCGCGAATCGCTCAGCGAGATGCGCCTCAAGTATTTCAAGGACGTGCTGCGCAACAAGAACAACGACGCGCAAAGGCATCTCGTCAATGACCTGGCGCTGCCGACGTTGAAAAAGATTGTCCAGAATCGCAAGTTCAGTCCACTGGTGCGGTACAACGCACTGTTGATGCTCGGCGATTTGAACTCCACGGAACCCGATGCCCGCGGGCTCGGTGCGAAGGCGCTCCCCGCGGCGCTACCGGTGCTGGCCGAGTTTCTCGACGTCAAGAAATATCCGGTCGGTGACACGAACGATGCGCTGCGCGTCGCCGCGCTCGTCGGCATCCAAGGTCACGTCGACCGTGGTGGCCTGGCCGAAGATCAGGTGCGGCTGATTCGTCCCAAGCTCGAGGCACTCGCCAAACAGCAGAAGCCACCTCAGGGACGCGATCCCGAGGTGCATGGTTTCATGCAGGCGCGCGCCCAGAGCGTCTTCTCGGCGCTCGAGCGCGGCGCTGCCGGTCGCGGCGCCGCGGTTCGCTAAGCAACCGCATTCCCGTGGCAAGTCGCAACTCGGTTCGCGACTTTCTTACAGCCAGGTGCGAGCGATGTCATAAAGCGGCCTTAGTCCCGGGCGATAATAAAGGTCGGCCAGGTAAAGCCAGTACAGCAATTTCATCGCCAACACAACGCTTGTCGCAGTTATCAGAACCGCGGTGAACGCAATTTCGACAGGGCTCATCTTGAGCGGAGGGTAAGGCCGCCGCCGCGCCGTGGGGTCGAAACCTCGCGCCGCCACGGACGTGGCCAACGACGTCGCGCGGCGCAATGCCGCCGCAATTACCGGCATCAAAAGCGCCGCTTCGGTCCGCAGTGCTTTCGCCAGTCGACTTGGGGGCCAGCTCCCGATTTGACCCCTAACCTGGCCGCGGCCCCGTCCGCTCCGCAGCCAGCGTGCCTGCCGCACGATCTGATACTCGCTGAGCACCAGCGGAACGAATCGCATCGCGGCAACGGTCATGAATCCGATCGCGGTTGGCACGCGCAGCCAAGTCAAAGCCGCCAGTAACCGCGGAGGGCTCGTCGACAAGCAGACCGTGAGCCCCGCGATCGTCACGGCCACCATGCGCAGCGATTGGGCGAGCCCGTACGTCACTCCTTCACGGTAAAGCCGCAGCCCCCCTGCTTGCCAATCACCGATCTGAATCGCGGGCACGATCGTCACGAGCGGCGTCCGTGGTTCCGCGGCGTAGAACAAGCCTTGGCTCACGAGCGCCCCCCAAACGATTGCCGCCAGCACGAGCGCCAATAGCCGCCAGGCGCGCGCCGGCATCCGCAGCCCACTGGCCACGAACGCGGAAACGATCGCCAGCACGGCCAGTGATTCGACCGCGTCGAGCACAACCGACAGCAGCGACACGCAAGCCAGCCAACAAAGCTTGAGTCGCGGATCGAGCCGCTCGAGCCAGGCGGCCCCGCGGGCCATTGCCAACGTCCCAGTGCTCATCGTTGCAGCTCCCGGCACATCGCCTCCACTGTCACGGCGGTAAGTCCCAGCCGGCGGCGCAGCTCAGCCAACGGTGGGCGGCGCAGGCGTGCCTGCGCGAGCAAGTCGTCGTCGCTCAACAGCTCGGCCGGCGAGCAGTCGGCGACAACGGTTCCGTCGGCCAGCACCAGCACGCGATCAGCATGCTGCGCGACAGCGCGCAAATCGTGAGTCGAAAACAAAACCGCCGGACGCTTCGGCAGTAGCGCGAACAAGCGATCGATCTGATCGGGATCTTGCCCCATCGTCGGTTCATCGAGCAACAGAACGTCGGCATCGAGCGCCAAGGTGGCAGCCACCGCGACGCGCAACCGCTGCCCCTGACTGAGCGCGAGCGGCGCCGCGTCCCTCTCATGCTGTAGACCGATTTGCTCCGCCAGCCGCGCGACGGTCGCTTCGATCGTCCCCTTGTCGAG
>JALHOX010000457.1 GCA_022842805.1 Phycisphaerae bacterium
AGTGCTTTCTCGGCATGTCACTGGCCTGTGCCCGGTGTCACGATCACAAGTTCGACCCCATTAGCACGGTCGACTATTACTCGCTGGCCGGCGTGCTCAAGAGTTCGATCGACGAGCAACGCCCCATTGACTCCCCCGCGCGGCAAGCCGAAATCGCGGCCGCGCGCCAGCGCATGCGCGACTGCCGCCAGCGGATCGACGAACTGCTCGAACAGGCTCGGCGGGAGCAGAGCTTTGTCGCCCAACGCCGCGACGAGGCGCAGCGAATGGCTGATTACCTTTTGGCGGCGCGTGCCGCGTTAGCGACCGATGCGCCGTCGGCGAAGTCAACCGTCGCCACGCAAGCCGCCAACAGCGACCTCGATCCTCAGCGACTGGAACGCTGGATTACCCAACTCAGTGGGGCCATCGAGAGGCACGACCGCCTGTTTCGCGGCTGGGTGAAGTTGGCCCGCTCGAGCCCCGACGTGTTCGATTACCGCCGTCGTGGTGTGGCCCAGCAACTGTTCGATGGCAATCGATTGGCGGCCCGTCGCGCCACGCGCTGGCGATTGTTGGCCGACTTCGAGGGCGCGGACTATGCGGGTTGGCAAGCGGCTGGCCCCGCTTTCGGCGATGCACCGCAGCACGGCACGGCACTTACGCCGCGCGGTTATCGTGGCCGTGCCTTTGCCAGCAGCGCGCAGGCCGGCGATACGCTTACGGGTCGACTGCTCAGCCCCCGCTTTCGCGTCGACGCTGCAAAACTCAGCTTGGGGTTCTTTGTCGCCGGCGGAGCAGATCCGGAAAAAACCTACGTCAACATCATCGCCCACAGCCAGGTCTTGCCGCAGTCGCAGAGTTTTCGCGCCGCCGGCACGGGGAGCGACGCGTTCGAGTTTCGGGTACTGCCGCTGGCGCCGCCGTTCGCCGGCCGAGACGTCTGCATCGAGCTTGTCGATGAATCGACCGCCCCGGGGGGGCACTTGCTGGCCGACCATTTCGTGCTGCTGGACGAAGCCCCCGCGACGGAGGTCGAGTTTAACGATCAGGCCGATCTCGGTAGCAACCAACTCGCACTCGATCTGCTCAGCGACCCTCGCGCTACCACGGCCGAAACGCTAGCCCAAGGCTACCAGCAGGCCGTGCTCGACGCGCTTGACACCTGGCAGCAGACGTCGGGTTGGCGCGACGACGACGACGCCTGTCGCGAGTTGCTCGCCTGGGCCTTGGCTGGTGACTCGCCCCTGTCCGACGCGCCCCTCGAATCTTTTCTATCGCCGGCGGATCGCGCCGAGTTCGACCGCTTGCGGAGCGAATTAGCCGAGCTCGAGCGCGCCTGTCCGCCGTCGGCCCTCGGGCTCGTCACGGCCGAAGCCACCGCAGGCAATTTGCAGGTACAAAAGCGCGGCAGCCCTTACAGCCTTGGGCCCGAAGCGCCACGCGGTTTTGTCCAGGTGCTCTGCGGCGATCAACCGCCGGTCGAGTCGGGAAGCGGGCGCCGCGAACTGGCCGCCTGGCTCAGCGCCGCGGACAACCCACTCACGCCACGTGTGATCGTTAATCGAGTTTGGCAACACCACTTCGGCCGCGGTTTGGTGGCCACGCCCGACGATTTCGGCGCGCAAGGCGAAACTCCCACGCATCCCGAATTGCTCGACTACTTGACCCGCCGCTTCATCGCGTCGGGCTGGTCGATCAAGTCGTTACATCGACTGCTACTAGCGACCAGTACTTACCAACAAGCGAGTACGGCCCGCGCGGACGTTCGTGAACTCGACCCCGACAACCGGCTCTGGCACCGCATGTCTGCCCAACGGCTCGAGGCGGAATGTGTTCGTGATACGTTGTTGGTGCTGTCCGGCAATCTAGACGAATCACTGTCTGGCCCAAGCGTGCCGACAGCCCCACCGACGTCTCGACCGGGCGACGGCGACCCCGATGCGGCGGCGACCGAAGGCCGCCAGCGTCGCACGATTTATCTCGAAGTACGTCGCGGGGCGATCCCGCGCTTCCTGACGTTGTTCGACTTTCCCAAGCCGGACGGTTGCGTCGGGCGTCGCAGCACCGCCAGCGTGCCGTTGCAGGCGCTTAATCTGTTGAACGATCCGTTCGTGGTCGCTCAATCGCGCGACTGGGGAAAGCGAATCGCCGCGTTCGAGCTTTCCGACGATGCTCTCGTGTCGCGGATCTTCCTCGAAGGGCTCGGGCGCCCCGCTAGCGCGGCCGAACAATTGGCCGCTGCCAGCTTCCTGAACGAGCAGGCCGCCAGACATCGTGCCGCCGGCGAGGACACAGCACAGGCGCGGGAGAATGCTTGGATCGATTTGTGTCACCTAACAGTGAATTTAGGGGAGTTCCTTTTCGTGCGATAGTCTGCGCGAGCCTTAGCCCCAGGCATGGCCTGTTTGCGACCAACTTGTTGTAGTTCGACCGGCAAACCAGGGGGACTAGAAGACACCGATGCCCGCGCCTGCCAAAAATTGGTTGCCCCACGACTGACTACTGGCTAGCGTGCAAGGTACAGGAATATTACTCAGGGCAAGCGCAGGGTAGCTATCGCGTCGTGCTTTTGCCAATTGCTCCTAACTCCAAGTCTCGAATGTTGGATCCTCTCGTTAACCTCGATCGACGCGACCTGCTGTTACGCGGCGCACAGGGCTTCGGTGCGCTGGCTTTGTGGGGGATGCTCGCGCGCACCTCGCGGAGCGCGGCCGCCGCGGGGCAACCGCCACAGCGGGCCAAAAGCGTCATTTTCTTGTACATGGATGGGGGTCCGTCCCAACTCGACACATTCGATCCGAAGCCGCGCCTGGCGCGCGAGCACGGCCAACCGATTGGCATCCCGATCGTCAATCGTTTAGCCAGCAACACGGTGATGAAGTCGCCGTTTCGCTTCGCCCGGCATGGTCAGACGGGGGCCGACGTTAGCGAGCTTTTTCCCCATTTGGCACAGTGCGTCGACGACCTGGCGATCATCCGCTCGATGGTGGCCGACAACATGGAGCACGGTACCGCGAACTTGCTGCTGAATTCCGGCTCGTCGTTGGCGGGTCGGCC
>JALHOX010000458.1 GCA_022842805.1 Phycisphaerae bacterium
CAACACGCCGGTCTGTGGCGCGACATACTCAACCCAAGCATCACCCGCCCGCTCGGCGTTCATGCAAACGTCGCTGAAACTCGATCCATCGCCGACGTTGACACCCGAGAAGGTGCCCTCGACCACGCCCGCCGCGCGGCCGCAGTCGGCGGCGTTCGTCGTGCTGACGCCGCTTACCACGAAACCTAACACACAAGCGCCCGCGAACATCTCGCGGGTACGGCAAAACTGACGCATTCGACTACCTCCAAGAGTTTCGAACAGGGGCTCGCATCCCAGCAACGTTCTAAGCTAGCCTGCGGGGCCGAAAAAAGGAACCGAATTTGTCGGGTTTGGCTGACGTCTTCTGACGCGGCGATTGACGCCCGCTCGGGCCGCGATATTTTGACCGATCCACGACCTTACCCGTCGCCCATGCCGCGAGTTTGTGTCCAGGAGCCGGTTGTGCTGCCGACTGATTTCTGGGAGTTTCGCGTCTGCCTGATCTACGACCGCGCCCGCGAAGTGCCCGTCGACATGCCCTTTCGCCGCTTTGAGGCCGCCCAGGCCGCGGTGGCTGGCATCGTCCGCGGCGGTCGCGCAAAGGGCCGCATCCGCCGGGCCCTCGTCCAGCGCCGCCCGCGAATGGCGACGCGATCAAGCTTTTCCCCGATTTCGGCCGATCCTCAGGGCATGAAGGGCCAGGAAGCAGCCGATCGCTGGGAAACCGTTCAAGCTTGGGAAACCGAGGTGATCGAGCGCATCCTCGATCAAACCGCGCAGGAAGCCGGCGTCAGCCGCCGCCCCGTGGTGCCCGATTCTCCCGGCCTGCGGATCAGATGGTCCCAATATCGTCGGTGCCGCTACCTCATGGGCGGAACCACGCTGCTGCTCCTGACCATGCTGGGCAGCTTTGCCTCGTGGCAGGCCCACGCCGCCCCGATCAGCTCGCTGCAAAGCATCCTCCCGAAGCCGAACACAACCGACGAATTGCCCTTCTCGCCCGCCGACCTGAAGCGCACCGCCCCAGGTCATGGCCCGGTCGCGCACGGACGCTGACCGACGCCCGCCGTGCTCCCCGCGCGAGGCGAGGTGGGAGCTTCCTGCCCGCGCAAAGGCTGCCATCCATCCGGCTACTGAAACGTCCCCCCGGCGCGGGCCCCGACTGTTGCACAACCATCTGCTCAATAGAGCAGGTACTTCGCCCTCTGCTCTCGAAACGCATCCACACCCTCGCGCCACACCTTGAGCACATCATCGAGCTCCGCGCCTGACTTGAGCTTTTCGCGGATAAGGTTCGTGCCGCAAACTTTGTCGAACATGTCGTCGCGCTTGTTACCGAAGATGGCCATCTCGGGCTGTTGCACCCGTGCCGCATCGAGAACTTGAAAGCTGATCTCGGTCAGGTTCGCCGCATTCGCATCGGTGAGATGCACCTGCGCGCCGCCGCAATCCTTCTCCTTCCACTCGCCGTAAAAGGGCTTGAAGTGCGCCGGACGGAAATGAACTCCCGGGAGGTTGCGCTCATTCAGCGCCGTCGCGAACTTCTGCGCGTCGATCCCTGAACGTCCTACAAACTCAAACGGCGCCGGCCAGCCGACCCCCTCGCTCATCACATGCAGCTCCCCCAGAATCCCCGTCGCTGCATAGAAGTATGCCGACTCCGCGTGCGGAACATGCGGCGAAGTCGGCACCCACGGCAGCCCCGTCTCGCGCCAGCTCATGTTGCGCCGCCAGCCATCCATCGGCACCACCTGCAACTGGCAGCGCACGCCATCCTTCAGCCAGCCCTCGGCGTTGGTCATTCGCGCCAGCTCGCCGACCGTCATGCCGTGCAGATAGGGAATCGGCAGCCAGCCCACGAACGACTTGTACTTCAGATCGAGCGGCCGGCCCTCGACCCGCTCGCCCCCGAGCGGATTGGGCCGATCGAGCACGACAAAATCGATCTTCTGCTCCGCCGCCGCTTCCATCGCCACCGCCATCGTGCTGATGTACGTGTAAGAGCGCGAGCCGATGTCCTGCATGTCAAAGACCAGCGTGTCGATCCCCTTGAGCATCTCCGGCGTCGGCTTGCGCGTCTTGCCGTAGAGCGAAAAGACAGGCAGCCCCGTCGCCGCATCCTTCGCATCATCGACATGCTCGCCGGCGGCGATGTCGCCACGCACGCCGTGCTCCGGCCCAAACAGCGCGACGAGCGTCACACCCGGCGCTTTGGCGAGCACGTCGATGGTGGATGCCAACTCGCGCGTCACGCCGGTCGGATTCGTGATCAGCCCGACGCGCTTGCCCTGCAGCGGAGCGAATCCGTCGCGCGCGAGCACGTCGATGCCGGTCAGCACGGCGCCGCCGGAGCCGGCGATCGCCGCGCCAGGAACGCAGATCGCCACCAACGCAATTCGGGCAATGGCCGTAACGAGATGGTTCGGAGTGTTCATGGGGCGCAGCGTAGCTTCTGAGCCGCAGCCGAGCCAAAAAATGCGGGACGTAATGGACTCCTCGATACACTCACTGACATGATCTCCCGTCGCACGCATACGGCCGAGCAGTTCCTCGAACTGAGCGATTCGCTCGGGCCGTGCGAGTTGATTCGTGGGGAGGTTCTGCCCTTGTCGCCGGCTGCTGAAGAACACGGACTGGTCAGCTCAAACATCGGCCGACTGCTGGGTGTCTGGGCAAAGCGAATCAAATCCGGCCGCGTGGTCGTCGGCGAAACCGGGATCTGGACCCAGCGCAATCCCGACACAGTTCGCGGCGCCGACGTTGCCTACCTCTCCTACGCCCGCAAGCCGCGCGGCCTGCCGCGTTCTAAGTATCTCGACGTCGCTCCCGAGCTGGTTGTCGAAGTCGTCGGTAAGGGGCGCGACTGGCCGCAATTGGTCGAAAAGTCCGCCGAGTACTTGGCGATGGGCGTCCTGCGCGTATGGCTCGTCGATCCCGCGCAGCGCAGCGTGACCATCCTGCGAACGGAAGCCCCTCAGCGTGTGCTCACCGACTCAGAGATGATTGAAGACGCCGAAGTCCTGCCCGGCTTCTCATGCGCTGTCG
>JALHOX010000459.1:0-2375 GCA_022842805.1 Phycisphaerae bacterium
ATACTACGCCCTAGCATCCGCGCTGATTTTTCCGAGCTGGGGTGAAACTTGGGGGTTGATCGTGAACGAAGCCGCCGCGGCAGGATTACCCCTTTTGCTGTCCAACGAGGTGCTGGCAAAGGAACATCTGCTAAGGCCCGGCGAGAACGGTTGGGATTTCGACTACGACGATGTGGACGCGATCTGTGATTCGATGATCCGTTGCGCGGCGATGTCCTCGGAAACGCGGGCCGCCTTTGGCCGCGCGAGCCGCGCGATCGTCGCCGACTGGGGCTTGGAGGCCCACGCCGCCGAGCTCTTCCGCGCACTCTCGTCAGGATTTCGGCGACGCGGCGTCTAAGCGCCGCGCTGGAGATGAGCCGCGCAGCGCCGCCCGCGTCTCGCGCACCAGCCAATAGCACCCGTCTGGCCCGAACACCAGCAGCAGCAGATAGAGCGCGAAGGCCACCGCCGTCCCCGCCGCCGCGCCGAAGACGCCCGCCTGCTTCACGGCGAAATAGCAGATCGGCACCGTCAGCAGTGCGCCGAGAATACGCAGACCCAGCGACGCCTGCATGCGCTGATGAATCGCGAACATCATCTGCAGCAGTACGACCAGACCCTGTAGAAAGCGCCCCAGCGCCATCAGCCCGATCACACTCGACTCCAGCTGATAGGTCGGGTTCGTCATCAGCTTCAGCAGCGGCCCGCCCACCGCAAAGCACAGCGGCAGCGACGCCAGCCCGATCACGACATAGGCCGCAACCGCGCCGAGCAGCACCTTGTCCGCGCTCCAGAGCTGGGCCGGGTCGCGGGCGTCCTTGGCCCGAGCGTATGCCACCGGCAATGCCAGCCAGTTCAACACGTTCAGGCAGAGAAGATAAGGCGCGCCGAAGATCTGCAGCGCCGCGATGTACACGCCGCCCGAATCGACGCTCTCCAGCCCCGACAGAATGAACCGGTCGGCGAACTGCTGCAGCCATTGAAACACCAGCATCATCGCCGCCGGCACGCCGAAGGAGCGCACCAGTGCGCCCAACTCATCGGGCGCGTCGGCAGCCGCCCCGCGCACGCGCCGCCACTCCGGGATGAGACCGAGGATCGCGATGACGAATCCGAGCGTCGCACTCGCCGCCAGCGCCGTCGTGGCGCTCGCGCCGATTTGCGTGAGGGCGAAATACTGCACGGGGATGCTCAGCGCCTGAAACGACGCGCTGAACATCGCACACTGCTTGCGCTCGCGGCGCAGATCGGCGATCTCGACGCCCAGCGTCCGCCAACGGTCCATCGCATACCAAAGCCCGCCCGCCGCGATCGTCCACCCCCCAAAGCCCAGCCACCCCCCGACCGGCACGCTCAACAGCACGCACACCAGCACCGGAACCGCCGTCGCGGCCGAGTACCACCGAACGAGCCGCCACGCCGCCGTCCCCTCCGATTTCCGCTGATACGCGGCGTGGTAGTTTCGCAGAAAGGCCTGATTCATCGGCATGATCAGGAGATTGCTCAGCAGCGCCGCGGCGGTGACAACCAGGCTGTATTCGCCGAACTGCGCTTGAGAGAGCAGGTTGGTGAGCAGCTTGATCAGCGCGAAGACGACGACAAACTCGACCACCCGATGAGACGCAACCCAGAGCACCTCGCTGCGCAGCCGCCGGTCGCTCCAGATTCGCCCCAGCTTCGAGCCAATTCCCCCGCCCTTTTCGCCGCCGCCGCTCTGCGCAGCGTCCGCGCCCGCATCCTCCCCCGCTGCAATCACCGACGGCTCACTCGACAAATGGCGCCTCTTCCGAATCTACGGCGGTGTCGCTGCCGCGGTTCCAACGCAATCGCGCTTGCGCGGCGAATCACCGAGCGGCGATCTGAAAAGAGTATCGACAAGCCCCACCACGCCCCAGTAGCGAACTGCAATCACACGTAGCGGCCTGCGGCTCGCAGGCCGAAGAAACGCCGCCTGTCCTCTTCCACACACAACGCAAGCGGCCCGCGCTTTCGCACGGGCCGTTATCAATCTCATCGTTCAACCCGCCGCGACGGGCCTTCGCTACGGCGAAATCTCGAGCCCCACCGCATCGCCAAACTCCGCCCGCAACTTGCTCATCGCCCGGGCTTCGATCTGGCGGATGCGCTCTTTCGAGACGCCCACGCGCCGGCCGATCTGCTCCAGCGTCTGCGGCTCGCCGCCGCTTTCAACGCCGAAGCGATGCACCAAAATCTCGCGCTCGCGCGAGTCCAGCGTCGAGAGCATGCGGTCGAGCATCGCCCGCGCCGCCTCGCGCCGCTCGTCGGCCGCCTCGTCTTCGGCGGGGCCGGTCGAGACCGTTTCCAGATATTCCTCGCGGCCCGTCTGGTAGCGGTCGCGATGAGTGTTTTCGTCCGGCAGGCTGCGAGCGAAA
>JALHOX010000459.1:2385-2659 GCA_022842805.1 Phycisphaerae bacterium
GGTGCTGAACTTGAACCCGCGGCTGTAATCAAACTTCTCAATCGCACGCATCAGCGAGATGTTGCCGTCGCTCACGATCTCAAAGAAATCGACCGTCGGCGAAGCGTGCCGCTTGGCGATGCTCACGACCAGTCGCAGATTCGCCTGCATGATCTGGTTCTTCGTCTCGCAAGACTCTTCGAGCAGTGCGTCGATCCGGTCCAGCTCCGCCGCGCTGGCCGAAGCCGGGTCGAGCGCCTTGCGCATCCGCTCCGCCTTGAACTTCAGATAGTTC
>JALHOX010000459.1:2669-3010 GCA_022842805.1 Phycisphaerae bacterium
GCCTCGCCCTGCGACGTCAGCAGCGGCAGCGAGAAAAGCTGCTTGAGATACGGCGGCAGATTCGCCGGCGTCCGCGACGCCGCTCCGTTTTCCGCCGGCTTGTAGGGGTTTTTCAGCGCCGCGTCTTTGAGTACCAGGGCATCGGCCCCGCTCTGCTCAAACTCGTCGCTGGCGATGAACTCGATCGGCGTGCGGCGCCGCTCCAGCGCCCGCATCTGCGTGACGATGGCGTAGACGCTGCGCGTGCTCTTGCCGACGCGCTCCGCAATCGCGGCGATCGATTGCCCGTCGCAATAGGCCGACCAGATCGCCAGCCGCTGGTCGTCCGCCGCGATGCCGGG
>JALHOX010000460.1 GCA_022842805.1 Phycisphaerae bacterium
TTGACGAAGGCCGCGCCGCGCTCCTAAGCTCGTCCCATGAGTCACCCACAGATCATCGCGATCCTTGATTTCGGCGGACAATACACACAACTGATTGCTCGGCGCGTGCGCGAGAATCACGTGTATTGCGAGCTGTTCTCGCCCGATACGCCGGCCGATGTGCTGCGTGCGCGGGGTGTGAGCGGGATCATTTTGTCGGGCGGGCCGTCATCGGTTTATGAAGCGGGTGCGCCGCGATGCGATCTGAAGCTGTTTGAGCTGGGCGTCCCGATCCTGGGCATCTGCTATGGCATGCAGCTGATGTGCGAGGCTCACGGCGGCAGCGTGCATGGCGGCAGCGCGCGCGAATTCGGGCGGGTGAAGCTGCGCGTCACGAACGCGGTCGGACCGCTGGCCCACTTGCCGGCGGAGACCACGGCGTGGATGAGTCATGGCGACGTGGTGACGAGCGCCAGCAGCGACTTTGAGACGCTGGCGTCGACGGATGCGACCGCGATCGCCGCGGTTCGCCATCGCACGAAGCCGTTTTTCGGCGTGCAGTTTCACCCTGAAGTGACGCACACGCCGCTCGGCTCGACGATTCTGCGGAACTTCGTTTACGAGATTTGCGGGTGTCGCGGCGATTGGAAGACGGCGACGGTGGTCGAGGATGCGATCGAGCGCATTCGGGCACAGGTGGGGCCGCGCGATCGCGTGATCTGCGGGTTGTCGGGCGGGGTGGATAGCGGCGTCGTGGCGGCGCTGGTGCATCGCGCGATCGGGGATCGGCTGATCTGCATCTTCGTGAACAACGGACTGCTGCGCCTAAACGAGAGCGGCCTGGTCGAATCGACCTTTCGCGGGCATTTCGGGATTCCGCTGGTCGTCGCCGATGCGCGGCGGCAGTTTGTGGATGCGCTGCGGGGGGTGCTCGACCCGCAGCAGAAGCGCAAGATCATCGGCAAACTGTTCATCGATGTTTTTCGGGCCGAGGCGGCCAAGATTGAGCACGCGCGCTTTCTCGCGCAGGGCACGATCTATCCCGACGTGATCGAGTCGGGCCACGGTCCGAAGGGCAAGGCGGCGCTGATCAAGGCGCATCACAATGTCGGCGGGCTGCCCGAAGAGCTGGGATTTGAGCTGGTTGAGCCGCTGCGGATGCTCTTCAAGGACGAAGTGCGGCATATGGGCGAGGCGCTGGGGCTGCCGGAGGAGTTGCTCTGGCGCCACCCCTTCCCCGGTCCCGGGCTCGCCGTGCGGATTGCGGGCGAAGTGACGGAGGAGCGGCTGGATCGGCTGCGTCGGGCGGATCAGATTTTGATCGAAGAGCTGACGATTGCGGGGTGGTATCGGAAGGTTGCGCAGGCGTTCGCGGTGCTGGTGCCGGTGGCAAGCGTGGGGGTCATGGGTGATGGTCGTACCTTCGACGATCAGAATCTGATCGTGCTGCGGATGGTCGAAACGACGGACTTTATGACGGCGGACTGGGTCCACATCGACTATGAGGTTTTGGGCCGGGTGGGGCGTCGGATCGTCAACGAAGTTAACGGAATCAACCGCGTGGCTTACGATATTTCGAGCAAACCGCCGGCGACGATTGAATGGCAATAATGCGGACAACGCCGATGGCGGTGACCGGCTAGAATCATTTCTCGGACGTGAAGGCGCGGCCGAATCTCGCGTGCGCAAATTCGACTTGACTTGCCTTCCCCATCTCTCATTAGAATCGCCCGAGATGCGTAGCTTATTGTCATTACTGGGTTTACAGCTCGTCGCCGGGTTCGGCTGCGAGGCTCCGGAGGGCCGGCCGACACTGATCGCCGGGGCTCCGGGCGGCTACGTCAGCGTTGATCGGGAATCGCTCCCGCCTCCCAACTTGTTGTACGGCAACCCGGCTATCGCACCGGCGGTCGGCGAGGCGTTCACGCTTCGCACGGACTGGCCGGCGACGGATTGGGGCTATCGCACGCAGGAGACCACGTACTACTCGACGTTCCTATGGGACTCGCAGCTTGGGTTCGATCGATTCGGAGGCAGCGTGTTTCAGAACAACAACAGCATTCGATCGGGGGTGTTCATCCGATGAGGCGTCGTCATCTGCGATTGATTTCTCGTCGGATCGCACAAGCGGCGACACGGCGCGACGCGCTTGTCGTCGCTCGTCGTGCTCCCGACTCGCGCGTGTGGTCGACATTCGGCGTGGCCGGTCTGCAAAGACTGTTGGAAGTCGCTATAGTTCGGTGGCTCCCCGCCGCGCTTGCTGCCATTGCGCATTTCGATGTTCGTGTCCGTCGGAGCGGTGCTCCGTCCGGCAAGTCTTTTATTTCCCAGCGTGCCCAAAGAGGGTGATCGGAGGATTCTCATGAAGCGGAGTCTGTTGTCGTCTTTTGGATGTGTCGTGTGCTCGTTCTTCCTGATGGACCTGAAGGTCGACTGCAAGGACATCGCGAGCGCCGGCCTGTTGGATGGTTTCTGGTTTGCCGCCAGCCTGGCGGGCGCGAACGCGCTCGACGCGGCGAACGCGGCCAACGATAACGGTCAGTCGGGTCAGGACATCCCCGGCCCGGTCGGACCGCAGGGTCCGCAAGGGGCCGCCGGTCAGAACGGCGTGAACGGCATCTCTTGCTGGGATCTGAACGGCAACGGGTTGGGCGAGCCGAGCGAAGACGCCAACCTGGATGGAAACTTCAACGCGCTGGACTGCCGCGGCGCGGATGGCACCAACGGCACCAACGGTACCAATGGAACGAACGGCACCAACGGTGTGAACGGCGCGGATGGCGCTCAGGGACCGGCGGGCGCTGATGGCGCTCAGGGACCGGCCGGTGCTGATGGAGCTCAGGGTCCGCAGGGCGTCACGGGCATCTCGTGCTGGGACCTCGACGGTAACGGCATCGCGTCGCCCGAAGAAGACATCAACGATGACGGCGATTACAGCGGTCTCGACTGCCAGGGTCCGGCGGGTCCGCAAGGTCCGGCGGGACAGAACGGCGCTCCGGGTGCTCC
>JALHOX010000461.1 GCA_022842805.1 Phycisphaerae bacterium
ATCGAAGAGATGTCGCTGGAGGTCAGCGAGATTGCGGGCGAGTGTCCGTTGCCGCTGGAGCTGGTCGGCGAGCGGCGGGCGCCGTTCGTGCGCTATGGCCAGCAGCGCGCGAAGCTGATGTTCGACGGGCTGCGCGATTCGCACACGATCCGGGCGGAGCTGACGGGCGGGCTGCGCTCGGCGCGGGTGGAGGCGCAGGTGGAGCTGGATGCGGATTTGCTGCGCCGCGCGGTGAAGGAGGCGCCGGCGGGGGAATTTGAGCGGGCGGTGCGGACGGCGTTGGTGAAGATCGGGGGGCTGGATGTGCCGACGCGCGAGGCTCATCCGGCGTTTTATGATCACGCGGCGGCGGGGCAAAAGGTGGCGAAGTTCTTCCACCGCTTCCGGCCGGAGGGGGTCGTCGATGTCGAGCTGCGTTATGGATTGCCGGCGCCGGAGGGCGCGCCGATTGCGGCAGCGCGAGACGATGCGAACGCGCGACCGGGTGTATCGGGGCATGTGCGGATCGTGAATGGCGGGTGCATTTTCCGCGGATTTCCCTATCACTTTCAGAACGTGACGGGCGACATTGCGTTTGCGGGCGGAAAAACGCGCATCATCGAACTTTCGGCGCCGGCGGGGCTGGGGCGGGTCGATCTGTGGGGCGAGGTGTTTACTCCCGACGATTGGACGGGCGTGTCGATTCACGCCATCGGGCACAATGTCGCGCTGGATCGTCAGATGTTTGCGGCGCTGCCCGAGCGGTATCAGCGGCTATGGAGCGAGGTGCAGCCGCTGGGCTTCGCCGATCTGGAGGTGGCGATCTCGCGGCCGACGACGGACGAAGCGCGCGGTCCGAGCGATTCGGAGATCAACGTTGACGCGACCGTGACAAACGCCGGGCTGACGTTGAACGGCTTGCGGCGTCGTCCGGTCTCGGCGGAGATTCGCGTGCGGGGCGGGACGATCGACATTGTCGACCTGTGGGTCGCGGACGGGAATGGCGGGCTGTCGGTGAGCGGGGAGATTTCGCCCGGCGGCGGGTCAGAAGCGGCATCGGCTTCGCAGCCGGCGCAAGCGGCGGTTTCGGCGACGACGCAGCCGGTCGCGGAATTGCGGCCGATCGAGTTGCCCTCGCACGCTGAGGATGCGCACACGGGGAGCGGTCTGGCGATTCTGGCGCTCGACTATCCGTTCCGTAGCGAGTTTAAGCTGGGCGACGCCGGGCCCGTGTTGCGGGCCGATCTGCGAACGGATCTGTCGCTGACGCACAACGATGATTCGCCGAAGGCGGCGGATGGGCCGATCGCGGCGCGGGTTGTGGGCGGGACGATTCGTGCCGGGGAGCTGGGGCCGGCCTGGAGCGACGTGAGCGGCGAGGTGATTCAGTCGGCGGCGGCGCTCGACATCGGCCGGCTGGAAGCGCGGCGGGCGCAGGATCGACTGGAGCTGCGCGGGCGGGTGGCGCGCGGCGGGGAGGATCGCGTCGAGCTGACCGGCACGATCGAGGTGGCCGACGTGCAGCGGGCGCTCGATGAGGTCCTGCCGCCGGCGACGCGCGCGTCGGCGCGTGAACTGGGGTTGCATGGCGCGGCGACATTTGATTTGCGGGTGGTGGGGGACCCGACCGGGCGTGATCCGAAATCGCCGTTGAACGCAGACGTCACGCTGCGGGCGGCGGGCATTCGACCGGTGCCGTTTCCTCTCGACCTGCGCGATTTCGAGGCCAAGCTGCAAGCGCGGGGGCAGACGTATGAACTCACGCGGGCGACGGCACGATTGGGGAGCAACGCGAAATTTGAGATCAGTGGGGGCGGGTCGCTCGGGCCCGCGGGCAAGTCGTCATGGCGCGGCGCGGCGCGAGATGTGACGATCGACGCGGCATTGATGAGCGCGTTGCCGGAGTCGCTGCGCAAATGGCTTCAGCCGCTGTCGCCGGGCGGGACATTGCAGGTGCGGATCGATGAGTTGCGACCGATGGATCAGGGGCGTTATGCGTTGCGAGCCGCGATTGAGGCGCAGGGCGGCGCACTGCAGAACGCGAATCTGACCTTGTCACAGGCGGCCGGCTCGCTGGTGGGAGAGGCGATCATCGATGGTGACGGGCGGCTGACCGGCGTTGGGACGCTCAAGCTGAACGCCGCACGGGTCGGCGAGTGCGGCGTGCGCGATCTGAGCGCGCGTCTGCAGGTGACGGGGGCGGACGGGCGAATCCGACTCGACGATTTACGTGCGCAGGTGGCGAATGGAACGATTGCGGGCAAGCTCGAGGTTTCGCCGCAGTCGTCGGAGTATCGCTGCGACGTGGAGTTGGCGGGGGCGGATCTGCCGATGCTGATGAGCAGCCTCGGCAAGTCGGGTCGGACGAAGATGCCGGCGGGGCGGATCTCCGGGCGGCTGCAGTTGAGCGGAGCGCTGGACCGCGGCGACACGCGGGTGGGAGAGGGGGCGGTAGTGCTGGAGCGCGGCGTGTTCTCGGGTACGCCGGTGCTTGATCCGCTACGCGAGGCGGCGGCGAAGCGCAGCGGGGGCGGGCTGGCGGATCGGATCGACCTGATGCAATTGCTGTTTGTGTGGCGCGGCGACGAGTTGCAGATGAAGGAGATCGAGCTGAGCAGTCCGGACCTGCGGCTGGTGGGGGCGGGAAGGTGGCGGCTGTCGAACGGCGAGATCAATATGAAGCTGGTCGGCGCGCATCCGCGCGATTGGCCGCGGGTCGGGCTGTTGACCGACATGCTCGAAGTTGCGCAGCTGGGGTTTGTGCAGTTTCGCGTGCGCGGGCTCTGGGAGACGCCGAAGGTGACGATCGAGCCGCTGCCGCCGGTGGTGGAGGGGCTGCGAGAGATCTTCTCGCCCGATTGAGCGGGGTCGGGGGCTTGTGCGCGGCTTTGCCCGAAGACTCGCGCGTCGGACGCCGCTATATTTCGCCCGTGATCTGCGGGCTGTCGGCGGATCGTTCGTCGTCGATTCTGTTTTCGATGCATTTGCTCATCGGCGGACTGTG
>JALHOX010000462.1 GCA_022842805.1 Phycisphaerae bacterium
GCCGACGCCGATCGACGGGCGCGGCTGGAGCGCGAGCTCTCGGGCAAGCTGGAGCGCATCGAACAAATTCTGAATCAGGCCCAGAGCGCGCTGCTGCGCGACGATCTGCTCGGCGCCGCACGTCTCTGGCGCGACGCCGTCTCACGCCATGGTCGCACGCAGCAGACCGACGACTTCGGCGGGCGGCTCGCGACGGGGCTGGCCGGCGCGGTGCAGCGCTGGGTGGCGGCAGGCGAGCTGGCCAAGCTCGCGCCGGCGGAAGAGGCGCTCGAAGCGCTCGCCGGCGGATGGCCGGGCGTCGAACCGGCGCAGCAGGCGATCGGCCTGTGCCGCCGAGCAGCGGAGCAACTGGCGATCCGCGAAGATGCGGCGCTACGCCAGACGCTGTTGCGCCTGCAAGCGGTGGTGCGCGACGCGACCTGTGTGAACGCGGCGTTGAAAGACCTTTCGGAAGTGATCTCGCGCCGCGAGGCGCTGGTCGGTTCGCCGCTCGGCGCGCTGATGCCCGATGCAACGGTGATGCTCGGGCAATCGCCGGTCGAGCCGAAACCGACGCTGCCCGGCGTCCCGGCCCGTTCGCGTCCGGCGCTGCCCGACGGCGGATTGCTGATGTTGATCGATGGCGGCGGCAGCTCGCTGTGGTTGCGTCAGCCGCGCGTGCGATTCGGACGGCGCGGCAGCTCGGGCAGTGCGGAGATTTTGCTTCCCGGCGATCTGCTGGCGGTGCATGCCGAGATCGTCCGCGAAGATCAGGACTACTTCCTGATCGCCCACGGACCGGCCGAGGTGAACCAGCGCAGCGTGAAGCGCGTCCTGCTTCGCAATGGCGATCGCGTGCGGCTCGGCAACAGTGCCAAGTTCGTCTTTGCCCAGCCCACCAGCCGCAGCGGCTCGGCGGTGCTGAATTTGAATCATGAGTGTCGGCTGCCCGACGACGTGGGCACGGTGGTGCTTTTCGACGAAACGGCCCTGATCGGCCCTCAGCCGACCTGTCATGTGCGGACGCGGGACACGCAGAGCCAGGTGGTGGTGTTTGATCGCGACGGGTCGTATTACGTCCAGGAGACGCCCAGCGGTCCGCGCGGCCATCTGGGTTCGCCCAAGCGGCTCGAGATCGAGCGGACGCAGGACATCGGCGACGTGAGAATCACGGCCCGAAAGTGGAACGCGCAAATTGCAAATTTCGAATAGCGAATCGCGAATCAGTTTCGCGGTTCGAGTGCAGAGTTTCGAGTTGCAGACCAGCGACACGCACCTCTGATCAGACGACAGATCGAAAGAATGGCGCGAGGTCGACCCTCGCGATCGGCATCGGAAGGAGCGAGACGTGGCATATACCTTCAAATACGGCGATCGACCCATCGACGGCGTGACCGTGCAACGCGCGGTCGGGCGCGGCGGGTTCGGCGAGGTCTATTACGCGCTCAGCGACTCCGGCAAGCAGCTCGCGCTCAAATATCTGCGCGACAATCCCGAGGTCGAGCTGCGCGGCATCAGCCACGTCATGAACCTCAAAAGCCCGCACCTGATCACGATCTACGACGTGAAGAAGGACACGCACGGCGACCCGTGGGTGCTGATGGAGTATGTCGGCGGCCCGTCGCTGCGGGACATCTTGAACGCCGAGCCGCGCGGCCTTGGTCCCGCTAAGGCGGCGTTTTTCCTGAAGGGCATCGGCGCGGGGCTTTCGTACCTGCACGAGCGCGGCATCGTCCATCGCGACCTGAAGCCGGGCAACATCTTCTATGACGACGGCTATGTGAAGATCGGCGACTACGGCCTGAGCAAGCACATCTCGGTCAGCAAGCACAGCGGCAACACGATGAGCGTGGGCACGGTGCACTACATGGCTCCCGAGATCGGCTCGGGCAGCTACACCCGCGCGATCGACATCTACGCCCTCGGCGTCATGCTCTACGAGATGCTGACGGGCCAACTGCCCTTCAGCGGATCGAGCATGGGCGAAATCCTGATGCGACATCTGAGCGAGCGGCCCGACGTGTCGAGCGTGCCGGAGCCGTTCCGCAGCGTCATCTCGCGCGCCTTGGCGAAGAAGCCCGAAGATCGCTTCCAGGACGTAAACGAGATGGTCGATCTGATCGTCAGCGCCACCGACGTGAGCGCCGACATGTCCAGCTTCGACCCGAACACGCTCTCGCAGGTGCCGCGCAGCGAGGCCCCCGCGGTCGGCTCCGACCTGACGCGGACCGCGGGCCCGGCCGGCGGCGGCGTCTTCGGCGGGCGCGTGCCCATGCTCGATGTGCGTGATCCGCTGCCGCCGCTGCCGGCAGGCGGCGCGCCGGTGTTGCCGCCGAAGCTGGAACGCAAGGTCGATCGGCTGAAGCGCCGCCTCGATCAGAAGCTGGAAAAGCTGGATCGCAAGCGCGGCGTGAAGCGCGAGTCGCCGCGCGTCGCTGCGATGCAGGCTGGTGCCGGCGCAGCGTCGAATCGCGGCCGCGGCGGCCAGTGGTTTGCGCTGGCGCTGGTGACCGTCGCCGCGGCGCCTCTGCTTTCGCTCGCGGCGCCCGGCAGCGGCGGGCAAAAGGAAAACGCCATCCCCGTCGCGATGATGATGCTCATGGGCGGCACGGCGGGCGCGCTGCTGAGCTATTTCAAATTCATTGACCGTGAAGACGGCGAATCGTCGTTCTTCAACCGCCTCGTCCTGGCGAGCGTGGCCACGTTGTGCATGGCGCCATCGATGGCGCCCGCGGAAGACCTGCTGCGTCATCAGCCTTACAAACTGCTGATCGGTCCGGCGGCGGCGCTTTTGCTGTGCAACTGGGTCGAACGAATCGACAAGGGTCGGGCGGGGATGATCTCCGCCGGCTCGATGTTCATCCCCGCCTTGATCGGTTTCATCGCCGCCCATGCGGCCGATGTGGAGGACTTCGCCTGGATGATCGCGGGTGTGAATGCGGTGCTGGCCGTGCTGATTCCGGCGGGTG
>JALHOX010000463.1 GCA_022842805.1 Phycisphaerae bacterium
GATCGGCCGCGGTCGGAGCGTCCTCTTCGGTGTACAGCGGCTGGATGTACAGACCTTCATAGGTGTGGCTGATCAGCCGCTTCTCGAAGGGCGCGCCCTTGAGGTCCTGCTCGACCAGCGCCATCCAATCCGTTCGCTTCGGTGAATTGAATTCCGGCGGGTAGTCCAACGTTCGCGAGAGCATTTGCATCTCCGCAAATTGATGATTCTGGACTCATCTATATTGTCGGAAGATGGGCAAGCCTTCGCAACACAATCTCATACTGACCTGGTGCGCTTTCAGCCTTGGAAACCTACCGAAAAACCAGCCGATTTCGCGATTCGCATCTCTTCAGTCCCATTCCATTGCTGCGCTTCATTTGTTTTCTCACGCCCGAAATCACTCCCACCACCGATACGCAGTGTCAGAGGCGCGATCCCCGCAACTTCGGGATATCCTCCGCATTGGCTATTCAGGAGTAACAAGCCATGCCAAAAGTCTCGTCGCCGCAGGAAGCGGTCGCCCCGATTCGCAGCCATTCCAACGTCTTCATCCACGGCAGCTCGGCCACACCGGTGCCGCTGCTCGAAGCGCTCGTCGCCCGCAAAGACCTCGAAAACGTCCGCCTCTTTCATCTGCACACCGAAGGCACCGAGTGCTTCGCCGCCCCCGGCGTTGAAAAGCGATTTCATTCCTGCTCGTTCTTCACCGGCCCCGCCGCCCGACCCGCCGTGCAGGACGGTCGCGCCGACTTCATGCCCGTCTTCCTCTCCGACATTCCCGGCTTGTTCTACTCCGGCAAGGTCAAGCTCGACGCCGCCATCGTCCAGCTCTCCCCCGCCGATCGCCACGGCTTGCACACCCTCGGCACCGCCGTCGACGCCTGCCGCGCCGCCGTCGACACCGCGCCGCTCGTCATCGCCGAGGTCAATGCGCGACTGCCGCGCACCCACGGCAACACCGCCGTGCGCCCGCAGCAGCTCAGCCTCTTCATCGAGACCGATCGGGCCCTGCCCAATCACGAGCCGATCATCCCCGGCCCCGTCGAAGCCCGCATCGGCGAGCTCATCGCCGACCTCGTCGAAGACGGCTCAACGCTGCAAATGGGCATCGGCGCCATCCCCGACGCCGTGCTCTCGCGCCTCGGCTCCAAGCACGACCTCGGCGTTCACACCGAAATGTTCTCCGACCGCCTGATCGACCTGGTCGAGGGCGGCGTCGTCACCAACCGCAAGAAATCGGTCCACGCCAACCGAACGGTCACAAGCTTCATCAGCGGCTCGCAAAAGCTCTACGACTTCGTCAACGACAACGCGCTCGTCGAGTTCCTCGCCTGCGACTACACCAACGACACCGCCGTCATCCGCCGCAATCCAAAGGTGATCGCGATCAACAGCGCGCTCGCCGTCGACCTCACCGGTCAGGTCTGCGCCGATTCGATCGGACACAAGATCTACTCCGGAATCGGCGGACAGATGGACTTCATCCGCGGCGCAGCGCTCTCGCGCGGCGGAAAGCCGATCATCGCCCTGCCCTCCACCGCGGCGGGCGGCAAGGTCTCGCGCATTTGCGCCGAACTCGCCCCCGGCTCCGGCGTCGTCACCACCCGCGGCCACGTCCACTGGGTCGTGACAGAGTACGGCGCCGTCAATCTCTACGGCCTCACCCTGCGACAGCGCGGCGAAGCGCTGATCTCCATCGCCAACCCCGATTTCCGCGGCGAACTGCGACGACAGCTCGCCGAAAAGCGGCACTACGTACTCGGCTGATCGGTCGCCTGCCGGCGGCGGTTCGCCAGCGCAATCTCCGCATTCCGCCGCCACATCGCCGCCGAAGCCCGCTTCGCCGCGCTTTCCCGCGTCAGGCGGCGATACTCCCCGGCTCGCAGCTCCTTCAATTGACGCAGTTCCACATACGCCGGCGTCCGCGACGCGCTGATCTGCGGATCGCTCGCGAGTGGCGGCTTGCGATTAAAGGGGCATACTTCCTGACACACGTCGCAGCCATACACCCAGTCCCCCATCTTCGCCCGCAGCTCCGCCGCGATCTCGCCGCGATGCTCGATCGTCAGGTACGAAATGCACCGCGACGCATCCATCTGATATGGCGCCGGAAAGGCCGCCGTCGGGCAGGCGTCCAGACAAGCCCGACACGACCCGCAATGATCGCTAATCGGCGCATCCGCCGCGATCTCGAGCGTGGTGACGATCTCGCCCAAAAAGGTGTACGACCCCAACCGCGGGTGCAGCAGCAACGTGTTCCGCCCGATCCAGCCCAGCCCCGCTCGCGCCGCGAGCTGCCGCTCCAGCAACGGCGCTGTGTCGACGCACCGCCGCGCCGCAAAGGGCTCATCCGCCGTCTCGCGCATCCGCGCGATCATTCGCTCCAGCTTCGCCGCCACCACGATGTGATAATCCACCCCGCGCGCGTACCGCGCCACACGCCCCCACGCCACCGTTCCCGCCGCCGGCGGCGCATCTTCGCGCCGATAATTCAGCAGCACGCAGGCCACCGAGCGCGCCCCTTCCAGCAGAAGCGCCGGGTTTTCGCGGATCGCCGCGTGCCGTTCCAGATACCCCATCGACCCATGCCGACCCCCCGCAATCCACGTCTGGTAATAATCGGCCCTGCCCAAAGCCGACGCGTCCGTGATCCCGCAAGCGTCGAAGCCGGCCTCGCGCGCCAATTGCTTCATCCACACGGCTCTTTCGACGGCGGTCATTCTGGACGATGATAAACGCTGGTGCGGCCCGCCCGACGCGGCCGACCTGCCATCCGGAGCAGACATGTTTACCTACGACTGGTTTCACCGCGGCGGACTTCAGCGACAGGTCGAAGAAGCGAAGCGGCGCTGCGCCGCCAAGCGTTATCCGGACGGCGGAAAGGGTCGCGAAGCCGACAGTTATCAGGCCTATTTCAAAGCCCTGACCACCCGCACGATCCTTTATCTGA
>JALHOX010000464.1 GCA_022842805.1 Phycisphaerae bacterium
GCGGGGGCGGGCGGCGGGGGAGTTTCGAGTTGCGAGTGCAGAGTGTCGAGTGGAAGAGGGGAGGCGCGGCGAGTTGCGAGTTTCGAGTGCAGAGTGTCGAGTGGAAGAGGGGAGCAGGGGAATCGCGAATTGCGAATAGCGAATAGCGAATTGAAGAAGCGCGTGCGGGGGCGGGCGGCGCGCGGGGTTGCGCGTCGTTTGATGAGAGAACGTAATGGAGGTGACTGGACGCCAGTTGAACTTTTTCTGGCCTCTTTTTCCGTTTCAAATTAATGAAGCTACGCATTATCGGAATACGACGCCAGCGGTGCGCAACCCGGCGCGGTTGCGTTAGCAGCCGAGTAGGTTCCTGGGAGCGGACGAAACCGGAAAGCGATTCGCGGTGGGTCCACGAGCGTTCGATTAATTCGTTCCCAGGTCGCAATCCGGTTATCTCCCCCGGCAGTTGCAAGCGACACTGTGCGGGTCGGGCAACTGTCCGCTAGCGGGGGAGTCGAACCCTGACAGCGATTGCCGCGTTCCGCGGTGCGGTTGAGCCCGTAATGTGCCAAGCTTCACTCCACCGATCCCAAATGCGTTCTTGGTCGCTAAATTGCAGCGACTCCTTGAAAAGCTGGTGTTCTCGGTTCGCGTCATTGAACGAAAACACTCGGAAAGTGATTGCGCCTCGCGCGGTGCGGTCGCCATGGTTTCGAACGACCAATTCAAGCGAATGCGGCAATGACCGCGTGCGAATCGTGTCGCCTCGAATGGTCAACTGCGGGCCTGCCTCGTCAGATGGATCATCCGAACCGGCGAGTACTTCGACGGTCACGTCCACGGCGCCCGCCGTCGGAGCGTAGGATTCCGGCGTTGCTGACGAGAGCCGCCAGATGGGCGGAGTTTCCAGCACCAGAGCGCCGCGGCTCCGATTTCCCGGTATTTCATTCCGGTCTGGCGGCGGATTCCGCCTCGGCGACGCCTGGTTTCCCAATGACTCTGGCGCATCGATAGCCTGCGACTGAACACCATTGGCCCAATACGACTCGCATTGAATTCGCCTCACTTCACCGGGGGCTAGGTCGAGATGAAGCATGGCGGTCGCTTCGCCGAGCGTGGCGTGATAGAAGCAATCGCGCAGCGAGTTCGCGTGCAGCGTGAGGCTGCGTCCGCGGTCCTGCCAAATGACGCCCGCCCCGCCGGTGGAGCGTCGGTCGATGCTCGTTCCGTCGCGAACCACAGCCGAGACAGGCCGCGGACGGTTTTTCAGGTCGAATGTGGATAGATCGACGGCGTCGTCATCGACCACCGTCCAATTCAACGGACGCTGGCGGCGTTGGTCGCGCACCGCGGGTCGGTCCGCGCCCGCTGCAACGCGACGGAACACGGCCGGCTCGACCGGCGATGTGACCGACTCCGCCACCGCGCTCAGACGCACATGCCACGGCCCGTCGTCCGCGCAACCGCCGGCCCACAGGATCGCGAACAACGATACCAAGCAAATCGCCCGCAACATATCTCGCTCCAAGCTCCCCGCCCCCACGGGGGGCGTCCGCTGACTCACTTTGAGGTGGTCGGTCTCGCCCATCGAACGAGACGGAAGATGTGGTAGATCGGCTTGAATGCTGCGCCGACAATCGCGCACAGAACCTTGACCGCGTTCAATAGCTGAGCGAGCGCCACGATCCCGGCGCCGATCGCGACCACAAGCCAAACGGCGAGCATCGATTTCAGCCAGTCAAAAATCTCGTCGACGGTTCGCTGCCAACGAGCAGACTCGTCCTTGAGCGCTGCGGCGCGCCGGCCCACTTCCGTGCGCCAATCGGCGATCTCGGCGTAGAGGGGCTTCAGGCGTTGGTCTACTTCCACTGCGACCAAGGCGGCAGCTTGGCCTGTGGCCGTCACCGCGTCATTGCTGACGATCTCACGCAGACATTCCACCTGCCGATCCAGCCGCTCGTCGACGTCTGCGATCAACGCCGGCGCCGGTTGATTGCCCATGAGTTCGATCCGCGCCGTCTCGATCAAACTGGCGCTGTGATAGGAGTTTGCAATCGAAATCAGATCGTCTCCCCAACCGCGAAGTTTCTCAGCGCTTGGCAGTCGCTCTTGGGCCTGTTTCAAAAGCGATTTTGCATGATTGAATGCGCCCTTGGCTTCGACGCCGAACTCATCGAGTGCGCCCGCGACGTTTCCAGTCTGCTCGGCGAGCAATTCGACATCGTCGACCAGACGCTGTGCGCGAGGTTCGTTCCGGCGGATCTCTGACCGTAAGTCGCGCCCCAAGCCGTAGATCTGCTTGCCGGCGTCGTCGACCGTGTCGACGGTTCGAGAGGTGCGGTCATAAAAACCTCGAGCTGCGTCGCAGCCCGTGGTGCCGCAGAAGAGGAGCAGAAATGAGAGGATCCCTCGTCGCGCTGTTCGCATGAACTGCCTCAGGATCAGAAGGGAGTGTTGGGATTGATGAATAGGTCGATGGTGCGCTCCCCCCGCGCGCACCACTCGATTGCCGCCGCTAGTCGACCAGCCGCCACTTCTTTACGGCGAAGGGAACCGTCCGCTTGCCCTCCACCGTCACGCGATCGTCGCTCAGCCACTTCACTTCGAAATTCCCCTTGATCTTCATGCCGCCTTTATCGAAGGCCGCCTTCAGGCTCGCGCCGCCCTTGCGATTGAGTGAGATCGCGACGCGCTGCGCGAAGTAGCTTTCGAGAATCAGCATGTCGTCGGCCAGCACCGATTCCCAGAGCGTCTGGTTCGTGCGGCGCGTGGCTTGCAGCGTCGTAATAAGCTCGGGCACCGCGGCCGAATGCTCGAAGACCGCCGCCTCGACCCCGGCGATGTTGAGCTCGAGCTGCCGACCGCCGCTCGCGGCGGCATCGAACTCAACGCCGTACTGGGGCAGCGACGCCGCGAGCGCGAGGTCGAAACTTGTCGACATCACGCT
>JALHOX010000465.1 GCA_022842805.1 Phycisphaerae bacterium
GATAGTGCTTCACGGCGCTGCGGCCGCTGGTCGGGCCCAAAACCAGCTCGACCGGGTCGGCGCCGATCAGTTCGGGCGGGAAGGGCATGTAGGTATCGGTGTGCTTGAGCATCGCGTCCTGATGGATGCCCGCTTCGGTGCGGAAGAGGTTGCGGCCGACGACGGCCTTGTTATCGGCGATGCCGAAGCCGGTCAGCTCGGCCACGAGGCGGCTGAGCGACGCGAGCTTGGTCGTGTCCATGCCGTGACCGCGCTTGTATTGATCCTGATGCAGTTCGAGGGTGAGGACGACCTCTTCGAGGGCGGTGTTGCCGGCCCGTTCGCCGATGCCGTTGATCGTGCCCTGCACGATATTGCAGCCGGCCTCGATGCAGGCCAGCGAATTGGCCGTGGCGAGGCCGAGATCGTTATGAAAATGAACGGCGAGCATGGCGTCGTCCATGCGCTTCACGCCATCCTGAATGCGACGGACGGTGTTGACCGCCTTGGGCGGGGTCAACAGGCCGACGGTGTCGGCGAAGCCGATCGACATCGCGCCGGCCTCGATCGCCTTGTTATAGACCTCGCACAGAAAGTCGGGCTCGGTGCGGCTGGCGTCTTCGGCGCCGAAGCTGATGATCTCGAAGCGGGTGTGGGCGTGGTCGATGGCCTTGCAGATCATGTCGATGATCTGCGCCTTGCTCATGTTGTGCCGATGTTCGCGGTGCAGCGGGCTGGTGCCGCAAAACAACGAGATCGCTCGCTTCAGCGGCGAGGCGCCGGAGAGGGCGGCGTAGGTGGCGTCGATGTCGTCTTTGCGACAACGCGAAAGGCCCGAGAGAATCGGTCCCTTCACCGTTTTTGAAATCCGCTTCATCGCTTCGACGTCGGTCGCGCTGCTGGCCGCGAAGCCGCAGTCGATCGAATGCACGCCGGCGTCGGCCAGGGCGCGGGCGATGGTCAGTCGGCTGTCCACGGTGAGGCGGATGCCGGGGGTTTGGGCCCCGTCGCGAAGCGTGGTGTCGCTGATGCGGACGATCGGGCGGGCCTTCTGTTGGCGGAGCACCATACGCTTGATCTGTCGATTAATCGCGGAAAACATACGAACGGTTGCTCCTTCGCGGCGTCGAACCAGCGCCGCCGCGACGCAAAACGGGCCGGGCCCAGGCCAAAAGCCTCGCCGAGCGCGGCCCCAGTCGCCAGCCACGCTCGCTGATTACATAATGCTATCGTCGTTCTGACGCTCGTCGCCACTAAACTCTTCATGAATTCGACGTTGCCAACGGGGCAGAACCGGATTTACGGGGTTGGTTAGGGGCGCGGTGCGGCCGGGCGGATCGGGGGGTCAGACCGATTGGCGACCGCGGAAGGCCTCTTCGAGCATCGAGCGATTGGCATATTCGATCTGCGAGCCGGGGGCCAGGCCGCGGGCGAGCCGCGTCAGCCGGACACCCGTCGGTTCCAGTCGCTGGGCCAGATGCAGCGCGGTGCTGTCCCCTTCGAGCGTCGGGTTGGTGGCCAGGACGATCTCGCGGATCCCTCCGGCGGCGACCCGCTTGAGCAACGGCTCGATCGTCAGGTCCGCCGGCCCGACGCCGTCGAGCGGAGCGATGCGGCCCAGCAGGACGTGATAGACGCCGCCGACCAGGCCGGTGGATTCGAGGTTGATCAGGTCTTTGGGTTGCTCAACCACCACGACGACGCCCGCGTCGCGTCGCGGGTCGGAGCAGATATCGCATAGTTCGCGCTCGGCGAGGTTGAAGCAGCGGGCGCAGGCGCGGAGGTTTTCCTTAGTCGCGCGGATCGCCTCGGCTAGCGCCAGAGCCGAATCACGCGGCGTCTTGAGAATGTGAAACGCGATGCGTTCGGCGGATCGCGCGCCGATGCCGGGGAGCTTGCGAAGCTCGTCGATCAGGCGTTGGAGCGGGCCGGTGTATTGGGTGCTCAATCGCTTCGCTCGCGTTGCGCTGTGTCAGGTGACAGGTGACAAATGTCAGGTTGGTCGCTCGTGCCCGGGGGGCCGCTCGCCCGATTCTCGGTCATCCCGCGAACAAGCTATTTGAACTTCTCGATCATCTGATCAAGGCCGGAGATGCCCAGCGAGTTGCCCAGCGCGGACATCTCATGCTGCATGCCCACGCGGCTGCGGGCGACGGCGTCGCGGACGGCCGCCGTAATGAGGTCTTCGAGCATTTCGATGTCGTTGGACTGGGCCAGGGCCGGCTCGATTTTGATGCCGACCATTTCGCCTTTGCCGTCCACGGTGGCGCGGACTTGTCCGCCGCCGGCCTCCCCGACGAAGCGTGCGGCGGCGAGCCGCTGCTGAGCTTCCTTCATGCCGGCTTCAATCTTGCCGCTGTTTTTGAGGATCGACGCGAGTTGTCCGAGTTGGCCGAACATGGTTGGCTGCGCTCCTTGCGATCGTTAACGGACCGGCGGTTCACCCATCGGGACTGACGATCGTAGCAGGGGGAATAGGTCGGTGGTACGTGCCGCGCGGGTGCATGCCACAGACGCCCGAACGCGCCCGGGGCCGACGCGCTAGTCTGAATCCGAAGAGGCCGCCTCCGCGTCGATTGAATCTTCGTGATCGGGGGGAATGTAGGTTTCACGCGGCTCGCTCGCGAACGCGTCGTCGGGTGCCACGGGGCGAACCGGCGAGCGATGGTCGGGCGCGGTCGTTTCGAGCTGCACGTAAACCGCGTCAAACTCCCGCATGAGTTTGTTCACCAGCGGATCGCCCTCGAGCGCGGCGCGCTCATCCGTGCGCAGCCCGCGCTTCAGCGCGGGCTGCGGATCGGACGCTCCCTCGGTGATCGCGGGGCGCGGCCCTGAATCCTGCACCGGGCGCCCGACGGCCCGCTCCATCACCGCTTCGCGCTGCGGCGCATCAGCCGGGCCGGCGGTCTCACGGCGGCTTGAGGTCTGGGGGGCGGGGGCCGGCT
>JALHOX010000466.1 GCA_022842805.1 Phycisphaerae bacterium
CCGCGACCCCGGCGACAAACAGCTTTCCAGCGATCGCCGAACTCGGACGCATAAAGAATCTCCTGCAGATTCAAGGGGATGGAACGATTGTCGCATGGAGCGACGTTGATAGGCGGAGCGTCGCGAGAGCAGCCGCCGAACAATCACGCCTCGATCAACGGCTGCCTTTTCGGCGCCTCGCGCGCGCCGCATTCACTCAGTTCGCCGGCACCAGCTTCACCACGACGCCGGTCGTGCCGCTCGGGCCGACCGTCGTTCGCCCGAGCGCGTAGAGTTCGCCGGCCTCATCCATGCCGAACGAAAGCAGGTAGAGGTCGATCCGCCCGCTGGCGCGATTGGCGACCAACAGCTCTTCGACGCTCCACGATCCGTCGCTCGCCTCCGTGCCCACAAAAAGCTTGCCCTGCGGGGTCACAAATCCGCTGCTGAAGTCGCCGAAAATGTAGCGACCCGCCAGTTCAGGAAGTGCCCCGCCGCGATAGACATATCCGCCGATCACCGACAGGCCAAAGATGCCGCCTTCGTCGGGCTCAACGTGCGGATACTCGATCACCGGATCGATCAGCGGCTCGCCGCGAATCCCCGTCTGGCAGCCCGCCGGCGCGACGCCGTCGGGGTCAAAGCAGCCCGCGCCCTCGCGGAAGTACCAGCCCAGGTTGTCGCCGCGCTCGACGATGTTGATCTCTTCCCAGTCTCCCTGGCCCACATCGGCGACGTAGAGGCGCGTCGCGCCGGCGTCGTCGGTGTCGAACGAAAACTTCCACGGATTCCGCAGCCCATACGCATAAATCTCGGCCCGCGCCCCGCTCGGCCCGCTGACAAACGGATTGTCGATCGGCACGGCGTAGGGCGCGCCGCTGATCGTGTTCACGTCGATCCGCAAGATCTTGCCCAGCAGCGTCGTCAGGTCCTGGCCGTTGCCGAGGTTCGGCGTGTGGCCGTCGCCCTGGTCGTTCGCACCGCCGCCGTCGCCGCTCGCGATGTACAGAAACCCATCCGGCCCAAAGGCCAGTTGACCGCCATTGTGATTGTCCTGCGGCTGGGGAACGTCGAGCAGAAAGCGTTCGTAGAGCGGGTCGGCCCGGTTCGGGTTGGTGGCGTCTACGAGGAACTCGCACAGCCGCATGACGCGGGCCGCCGCTGGGCTGTAGTAAACATAGAACAGCCCATTGTTCGCAAAATCCGGATGCAGCGCCAGGCCCAGCAGACCGCGCTCGTCGTACCCCGGATCGAGCGCTGCCAGTCGGTCGCGAACGTCGAGGAACGGCGTCGGCAGCAACTGATCGTTGGCGTCGATGATGCTGATGAAGCCCGTCTGATCGACGACGAACAGTCGCCCCGTCCCGTCATTCGCCGCGACCATCGCCACAGGCGAAGTCAGCCCGCTGGCGATCGTGCGCACGTTGACCTGCGGCGAACTATCGGGCGGCGGCGGTTGCGGGCATCCGGTCAAAAAAACGCACGATCCGACGAGGGCCGCGCCGGCAATGACGCGATGGGACGACGTTCGCATGGGTGGCAGCTCCGTTGTTCGTAGAGCAAGGCTCCGCCTTGCGCCTTCGAGTCTGAAAAACAAAAATCAGATCGGCAGATGGGGGAATAATAACGGCCGCCAACTGTCGGCGGCGGGGCCCACGGCGCGATGCGGCAGAGGAGCGGCAGGGCGGCAGCATCGCGCGCCGCGTCTTCGAATGTGTCGAGAGCTCAATCCCCGCCCCAAGGAGCCGAATCGGGCCGCCGTGCATCGGCCACGCGCTACCAAAATGAAACAGCGCAGATCTTCCGACCTGCGCTGGAGCAATGCAGACGATTCGCCCCGACACCGCCAACAACCAGCGACGCCATCGGACCGGCCGCGCCGCCAGGCCGCGGGCCTGCGACGCCTCATCTAAACCAATCCGGGCGAGCGGCGCGGCATCAGGCCGGCTACCTCGCCTCTCGTTTAGTCAAACGAGAAGATGAAGCCGAAGATCAGCTGCAGCAACTGCACGATGAAGAAGAAAATGTTCACTGACAAGGTCTCCTGACGAAAAAGTTCCCTGTCGGCACACGGGCCGATCCACAACGGGCTCAGACCCATCCGCCGGGCTTCCGTTAGTCCAATTGTATGCGGAAGACGCCGAACAGGTTCAGGATGATCGTCAGGAACACGATAACCAGATTGAACATAGGCTTCTCTCGTAGATTCTCCGGGGGCAAGCGCGCCGCCCGATCACGAATGGAGATACTCGCCGCGGCCCCAAAAATCAAAGCCGGCGCCCCCAACTTACGCCTCGCCGGCCGCCCGCGCCGTCCGCCGAAACACCAGCCGCTGATACACAAACCCGATCGCCATCAGGCTCAGACCCAGCCCCAGCAGCGATAAAACGCGATAAAGATCCTGCAAACGGGCCGTGTCCACCAGAAACACTTTGCCCACCGCGATCAGCATCACCACCAGCGACGCCCATCGCAGCACCACCCCGCCTGTCCAGAGACCCGCGCCAAGCAGCACCAGCGACAGCAGCCCCCACGCGACCGAATATGCGTAAAGCTCAAGCCCCATCGGCGGCGGACCGGTCAGCGTCGATCCGAAAAACGCCTGCCGCACTTCCGCGGTAATGAACACGAACACCAGCAGCAGTGCGATCGCGCTCATGGCCCGCAACACCTGCTCGGGCAGCTTCGCCCGCCACAGCAGCGCGAGCAACCCGAATGCCGCCGCGGGTAAAGCAAAGATGTAAATCAGCCAGTTCACCACCGGCGTCGCCCCGACCGGCTGCGAAGCGAATAACGGATTCACCCCAAGGCACACTCCCAACGTCGCCATCGCCGCCGCCAGCCCGAGCGTCCCCCAGTGCAGCGTCCTGGCCACCTCGGCGCCGCGCGGCAGGCGATAAAACCCCGCCGCCAGCGATAGCCC
>JALHOX010000467.1 GCA_022842805.1 Phycisphaerae bacterium
CCCACCATCGCCGTCGACGAATCCACCGGCGACATCAACGTCTTCTGGGACGCGCGCGACGCGTCGCAGGGCCAGCGCGGCATTCGCGCGCAGCGCATGACTTCCGTCGGCGCTCTGCTTTTCGGGGCTAACGGCGTAGAGATCGAGCCTGTCGACACGACCGTCGAAAGTCTGCCGCGCGCGGCGCAAATGCCCGATGGCGGGGCGGCAGTCGTCTATCTGCAAGCGACCGGTTCGGTCACCGATGTGATTCGCGCTGTGCGCCTGCGGCCGGACGGCGCGCGAGTCTGGGGACCTGGGTCGACCCTGATCTCGAGCGTCACCAGCGACAAGTCACGCCTGCCGATCACCGTTAACGGCTTTGGCTCGATCATCGCCGCATGGGAGGATGATCGCGCGCTGAATCGCGACATTTACGCCCAGGCTTTACACGCCGGCGGCGCCCTCGGCGTACTGGGCGATCTGAATTGCGACGGCATCGTCAGCGTCGGCGACATCGCGGCGTTCGTGCTGGCCCTGACCGACGCGCCGAACTATCCGGCGACGTATCCGGCCTGTGATATTCGCCTCGCGGACATCAACGGCGACGGATCCGTGAGCGTGGGAGACATCGCCGGATTCGTCGGCCTGCTGGTTGGCTAAGTCGGAGCATCTTTGGCGGCGACGCGCACCCATGATCTCGTGAGGTGCGCCGCCGCGCCCCGCTGGAATCACCGCTTCTCGTCCGCGAGCTTCCCTCCAAAGACTCTCACTCGCCGATCGCGTTGCGGTTGTTCGTGCCCATCCGCCGCACTACGCTTCCAAATCAGATCCCAAGATCTTCGCGCGACTTCGCAAGAGGCGGTCGTCGCGCGGCGATTGAGCCTGGAGCGAAATCCGATGAGCGAACTCTCTCGCAGAGAAGTGCTGGCAGGTGCGTCGTTACTGACCGGTGGAATTTTGGCGGCCGGCGGGCCGGCGGCCCTGGCGGCGTCGCAGGCGCCGAGCAGCGCGCCTGCCGGTGCGGCGCCCGCTGCAACGGGTCCCTACACACTCTCCCCGCTGCCGTATGACTATGCCGACCTGGAGCCGCATATCGACGCGCAGACCATGAAGCTGCACCACGACATTCACCACGCCGGCTACGTTAAGAATGCGAACGCGGCCTTCGCCGAACTCGACGCCGTGCGTCGGCAGGGCGGGGCGGATGTGCAGCGGGTCCGCGCCATTACGGACGCGCTGACGTTCAATCTGGCGGGCCACGCGCTGCACGAGATTTTCTGGACCAACATGAAGCGTGACGGCGGCGGCGAGCCCGCGGCGGGCAGCGAGATCGGCAAGCTCATTCAGCGAGATTTTGGCACGTTCGCCGCCTTTTCAGCGCAGTTTTCCGCGGCCGCAGCGCAGGTGCAAGCCAGCGGCTGGGGCATTGCCGCCTATGACCCGCTGGCCGAGCGCCTTCTGGTGCTGCAGGCGGAGAAGCACCAAAACCTCGCGGTTTGGGGAGTGACGCCTGTTTTGGTGATCGATGTGTGGGAGCACGCGTACTACTTGAAGTATCAGAATCGTCGAACGGATTACATCAAGGCCTGGTGGAACGTCGTCAACTGGGACGACGCCGACAAGCGCTTGCAGGCGGCGATGAAGGCCAAGTAAGCGCCGGGCGCCAATTCGGACGAAACTCACCCGCGCATGTCGAACGCCGGCCCGCCGAAACTCGTCGAACCCTCGATCGCGTCGCAACTGGCGTGGATCGGGTTCGTTTTGCTGCCGGTCGTGGCGATCGTGCAGTTCATCGCGTTTTGGCGGATCGACGTCGTCGACGATCAGATGTTCGGCTACTTCGGCTGGCGCATCGCGCATGGCGCGCGGCCCTACCTCGATGTGTGGGACAACAAGCCGCCCGGCATCTATTGGATCAACGCGCTCGGCTATCTGATCGGGTTCGATTCCTACCTGGGCGTCGTCGCGCTGTGCGCGCTGGCGCTGGTCGTGGCGCACGTCGCGTACTTCTTCCTCTGTGAGACGGTCTACTTTCGGCCGGCGTCGACCGTCGCAACGGTGTTGCTGAGCTTCTATCTGCCGCACGTCTACTTCACGGGCGGCACGAATCGTACGGAGACCTTCGTCGTCGCGGCCGAGCTCATCTCCGCCGCGCTTTACGCTCGCGGCTTTCGCAATTTGCGGTGGCACTTCTTCCTCGCGAGCGGCTTCTTCGCCGGCGTGGCGTTTACGTTTAAGCAGGTGGGGCTGGCCTGTTGGGGCGCGATGCTGCTGCACCTGGCGCTGATCACGCTGACGCGCGAGCTGTCGCCGCGAGAGGCGATGCGGCGAGCGGCGCTGCTCATCGGCGGCCTCGCGTTGTGCATCGGCGGCGATTTCTTGCTGCTGTGGGTGCGGGGCGGAATGGAAGGCGTGAACGCGGCGCTCTTCGCGACGTTCGGCTTCAATGCGGCCTATTTCGCCAACGGCAACAGCCAGATCCTCGACACCTTTACGAATCGGTACTTCCTACGCGGACACTACGTTCCGATCATGATGATGCCGCTCTGGCTTGCTCTCGGCGGCGTGCTGCACGCGATCGCATGGTGGATTTCGCCGGAGACGCGGCCGTTTGGCCTGGCTGAGGCGATCGGCCGAAAGCCCGTGCCGGTGCCGAAGTTCATGGTGTGGTTTGCTCTGTGGTTCCTGATCGCGATGTATGGCGCGATTGTCAGCCCGCACGCCTTTCGACATTACCTCGTCCCGACCATCGCGCCGCTGATGTTGATGGGCGCATTCCTGCTCAACGCGCTGATGGCGGAGCTGCCGCTCTTTCGCGCGCTGGCGCGCAGCGGCTGGACTGCGGCCGCCTTCGCCGCCATCGCGTTTTTCGGGGCCGAAGGGCTGCGACGAAATT
>JALHOX010000468.1 GCA_022842805.1 Phycisphaerae bacterium
CGAGCGAGCGCAGGATGTCGCCGGCGGTCGGCTCGGCCGAGGCGTCCTTCGACGCAGTGGTCTGCAGCGTCTCGTCGTCGCCGTTGTTGTTCTTCACCGGCGTGAGCGACGACATCGTCCCGGCGGTCGTCTGCCGCAGCACGTCGACGAGGATCGGCGCGTCGGTCGTGCTGATCCCCTTGAATGAAACCTCGATCGCGTGGACGAGCACGCGCTGGTTGGCGGCGGCGATCACCTGCGCGAGGGTCTTGGCGCTCGTGCCCGTGGTGAGCTCGCCCGTGACGACGTTGAAAAGGACTCCGGCCATTTTTACTACCTCACGCGTGAGAGAATTGAGGACACACAGAAACATTAAAAACCGGTGCCAGCCCCGGGGAAGTAAAACGCGGGGGGCGTCGCCGGCGGCGGGGGATTGTTGCTCGCCATCGATTGCGAGTTGGGCTCATTGATCGCGCCGTCAGGGCACTCGGTCCAGTCGTTGCGATAGGTCCCCGTGTACCGATCGTATTGGGCCCGTCCGCGCGAGCCGGCCTTGCCCCGAAACACATACTTGCCGGCGATCGGCGGTCCCACGTTGGCAACGAAGACCTGCGCGCCGGGGTCGGGCCCCTCCCAAAACCGTGTGACGTTGACCAGGAAGGGAGACGTCCCTTGGTTGAAATCGACGGCCACGGTGTACTCGATCCACAGCGCCAGCGGCGAGCGTTCGATGTTCAAAAGCTCCCAGCGTCCCGACGTCGGCGACAGGAAGACCCAGCCGCGCCAGCCTTGCTTGGCGGGCCCGACGCGCCCTTCGTCGTAGATCGTTTGCGGGTTGCCGCTGAGATCCCACGCGCCGGCCACCCACGCGCCGACGTTCGCGCTGACGTTGCTGCCGCGGGCGAGATCGCCGTTGAAGTAGCAGGGAAAGAGCTCGGCGCCCGTGCGACTCGGCAATTCCACGATCTCGTAGCGGTTGCTGTCGGGATTGAGCACCACGTAGCCAATGTCGAACTGATTGGCCGGGCCCGACTTGCAGACGTCGTAAGCGGTGACCGTGGCGCCGGTCGCCTGTAGCACGCCGAGGCCGGCGTTCCACTGCATGATCGTGACCGACGCACTGCCGCCGCGCGTGAGCGCTGCGTTGAAGTAGACCGGGTAAAGGTTCATCCCCGGCGCGCTGTACGAAAACCACCAGCGGTTGCTGTAGCGGACCGCCAGGACCAGCGAGTCCTGCTGCACGAACGAGGCCGAGCCATTGACGTTGCGCGCGACGACCGTCGGCACGGCGTTGCGCTGATACTTCGTGACCGTCTGCGCGCCTTGCGCCTCGGTGAACGTGCCATCGGTGAACCGCAGCCAATAGCTATCCGGGTTCGTGGCCGGATTCGGATAACTGCCACCCGGCTGGGGGCGCGTAACCGCCAATCGGACCTGCAGCGGCACACCAACGGAGACCGGCTTCCCCTCGAGTTGCGCGACGCGGGTAAGCAGAGCGTTGACTTGCCGCTGCAGAATCGAGTTCGGGTCGCTCATCCGAGGCGCCCTCCGCGCGAGTGCAGCACCAGCTTGTTGGCGACGCCGGCGAGATCGAGCTCGGCGAACTCGGTTTGCACGATCGTGCGCGGGGCGCCCCCTTCGGGCAGATCGATCGTTATTGCCGTCACGACGCTATTGACCTCGCGAGGCGACGCCACGGGGCCAACCTGCGTGATCATGCTGCC
This sequence comes from Phycisphaerae bacterium, assembly GCA_022842805.1. Taxonomy (GTDB): domain Bacteria; phylum Planctomycetota; class Phycisphaerae; order UBA1845; family Fen-1342; genus JALHOX01. The sequence goes on from JALHOX010000468.1 coordinate 1,704, forward strand.
GAGCTCGACGTAGTTCACCACGCGACGCCAGGCGAGCTGCAGGGCTTGGCGCGGCCGCCGGTACCACTCGAACGCGATGCGCGCCAGCGTCCGCAGCTTCGGTCGATCGTCGCGGATGAAACCGCCTGACGTCGTCCGGACAAGCTGTCCGTCCTGAATGTCGACCACCGTGCCTGGCGGCAGATAGTTCAGCTGGAAGTCATCCCCGAACGGCAAGTACTGCTCGCGGATCGCGTCCCCCGCGGGCAGGTCGAGATCTCGCGGATAGACCTCTTCGACGTGACTGTCGGTCAACCAAAACACGGTCGCCAACAAATTGTCGTGCCAATCGAGATCCGCGAGGATGTCGAGCACCTCGCTCTCAGGGCGTGGCACAAACTCGGCGGACGCGAGAACGTGCTGGCCGGCCCCTTCAGGATGCTGCACGTCGACGATGATGCCGGGCGCGAAGGGCTGCATGCGCACGCTGGCCCCCCAGCCACGGCCGCCGTTGTAGAGATTTTCGATGCGCGCGAGGTGATCACCCGTGGCACCGAGGCGCACATACTCAGTGCCCCCCTCGGGGCGCGGCGCCTTGATCGCGATGATCGGCGGAATGAATTGCGGCTGGGAACCTGGCGGCGTATTGTCGGTGACCGTCTTCGCGCCGATGCGTCCCGCCGAATAGTCGTGATCGGTCAAGAGCGGCAGGTAGTACTCGAAGCGCACGCCTGGCAGCCAGCGAGGCCTCGCGGGCGCGGCGGGGTTGAACTCGGCCGGCGGGATCGGCAGGTACGGATCGACGGCGTACGGCGTCCCTCCTTCGCCGTCGCCGGCCTTGCCGTCCCAGGCGTCGGGAAGCCGCCAATAGCGATAGACGCGCTCAAAGCGTGGATCTGACCGCCAGAGATCGTTCCGTCGCTGCCTGTCGACGCGGTGGAGCGCCCCGTAGCCGGCGACGCCCGAGGCGCCGGCGTTGTAACTGGTCTCAAGCGCCGCCAGCCAGTCGGCGACGATTGTGCTGTCGTCAGCGGAGATCGTGAAGCACGCGCCGCGGCGAGCTCCCGCAGCACGCACGCGATCGACAGCGTGAAAGTAACTCTTCACGAGCTGCCCGGGCTCGAGCGTCGGATCGGTCGCGAAGTCGAGCTGCACCTGCGAAGCGTTG
>JALHOX010000469.1:0-538 GCA_022842805.1 Phycisphaerae bacterium
AAACACGCTGACCGGGCCGGGCGGGGTATTGGATTGCCGCCGGAAGGGAAAGCTCCGAAGGGAAACCGTGAGCGAAACGGCATCGGAGATCGTACGCGCATTGCGCGAACGAATCGCGGAGAAGATCGGTGAGAGTCGCTATCGAACATGGTTTGCCGACAGCGCGGAGATCAGCATCGACGAACATAACGTCGATCTGTCGGTGCCCTCGCGCTTCGTCGGAGACTGGATCGCGGGCAACTATCTTCCCCAGGTGATTGCCTCCGCCAGCGAGCTGCTCGGCACCACGGCCAGTGTGCGGATTCATGTGGCCGGCCGGGCCGAGGCAGTCGCCGCGCCGAGCGCCGCCAAACGCAGCACGCGCTCGCGGCGCGTGGAGCTCAAGGATGGCGACGCCGCGGAGATCGCGACAGCGACATCCGACATCGCGGAGATTCAGTTGCCCCCGAGCTCCGGTTCCATCCTGGGCGCGCCCGTCGGCGCTCCACGCCCTGCGGCCAAGATCGAGCGCCGCCGGCCGCAGCTTCGCGGCGACCTC
>JALHOX010000469.1:548-2843 GCA_022842805.1 Phycisphaerae bacterium
AGCAGCGTATCTGGTCAATAGGCTGAGGTACGAGATCGTACTGTCGCAGAACGGCGTGACGCTCGCTGATCGAGTTTTGATCGAAGACGATGTCCAAGCGGCAAAGGCCGTCGCTTCAAATCCGGGACGCACATACAACCCCTTCTTCATCCACGGCGGCGTCGGCCTGGGCAAGACGCACCTGCTCGAGGGCATCTGCAACGCGGTCGCTCGCGAGCAGCCGCTGCTGACGTGGGCCTACGTCTCGGGCGAGAACTTTACGAACGACTTCATCGGCGCGCTGCGGAACCAGCGCGAGCAGGCCTTCCGCGATCGATTCCGCTCGGTCGACGTGCTGGTGGTCGACGACGTTCACTTCCTGGAAGGCAAGCGCGCCACCCAGATCGAATTTCTGCACACCTTCAACGCGGTCGACGCGGCGGGCAAGGCCATCATCATGTCCTCCGACCGCCATCCGCGGCACCTGACCGCCCTGCTCGAACCGCTCCAGGACCGGCTCGGCAAAGGCACGGTCGTGCAGGTGCAGCCGCCCGACCTTGAAACGCGCCGCGAGATTCTGCGGCGTCGGGCGCTATCGATGGGTCGCAAGGTGCCGAGCGACGTGATCGATTATCTGGCACAGCATGTGACCACCAATGTTCGCGCGCTCGAAGGCGCGCTCTATCGCCTGCTCGCGTTCGTCTCGCTCAGCGAGGCCCCGCTCTCGGTCGCCGGAGCGCGATCGGCCTTCCCCGAATTCGAAGCCCCCAGCGAGGGCGCGCCGCTATCGTCGACCGCACTGATCGAGACCGTCGGCGAGTACTTCGGCGTAACGCGGGCGATGCTGCTCTCTGCCGCCCGCGACCGCCTCGTCAGCGGCGCGCGGAGCTGCGCCATGTATCTGATGCGCAAGCACCAGCGCATGAGCCTGCCGCAAATCGGCAAGCTTTTCGGCGACAAGAATCACACCACGGTTTTACATGCCACGCGGCGAGTGGAAGCCCAACTCGGCAACGATGCGCCGCTCCTGCTCAAGACCACCGACGGCGCTGCAGAGCGCCCGATTCGGCGCGTTCTTGCAGACCTGGAGCGACAGCTCGGGCTGAGCGCGAACGGCTGAGCAACGTCCCGCGATCGCGCCCGATTTCCGCCGCCGCATGTCGGTGGAGTGGGCGCGATCGCGGGGCGTCTTGGCGCAGGGGCCGCGTCGCACTTCGTGTCGTTTTCGATGGGGGGATTCGCCGATCGGGGGTTACTGCAGCAGTAGCTCTACAAACAGCCCGATGTCGGCGACGCTGACGAACCCGTCGCTGTTCAGATCCGCGGCGTCCGAACCGGCGCAGCCGATCGGCACCGAGTCGCCGTTTTCGACGCCGCCGAGGAGCAGCGCCACGAAGCTGGCGATGTCGGCGAAATCGACGCTGTCGTCACAATTGATGTCGCCGGGGCGTGGGAGATGCAGACGACAGCCCCAGTTGCGGGCCGCGATCTCATAATCGTCGCCGTTAATGCAGCCGTCACGACTCAGATCGGCGCCCGGCACAAAGCCGGCGTCGCTTTGACAGCGGTCGGACGATTTCAGAATGTCCTCGAGATCTGCATCGCTGGTGCGTCCGTCGAAGTTCACGTCGCCTTCGCACCCATTGGTCCAGATTGCGACGAGCAGCCGCTCGGGATCGCCGGGTTGCGGGCCGGGACAGCGGCCGAAGCCGGCAATGACATCGGGCAGGCGGTTGCCCGCGACATCGGCCACGACCAGGTTGTGGGGCCGCAGGACGGCGTTGGTCGTGTTGGCGAAATTCGTGGTCTTGATCCCGGCACTGGTGGGCGCGCTCCAGATCAGCGGATCGTCGGTCGCGAAGGAAACTTCGATTTGCTTCGAGTCACTGAGTTGTCCGAGCTTTTGCTTGCTCACGACGTCGGCGTGGCCGTCGCCATTCATATCGGCGACGGCGAGCGCGAGCCCGCGACCGGGGGACTGCGCGGAAAAGTCCGCCTGAGCGACGAGCGGAAAAAACGACGGCACGAGCGGCGGACAACTGAGCGGGGTCCACTCCGACCAGAACATGCCCGCCTGATCCGACACCACGTAGCTGGGACGACAGTCGCCGACCAGGCGGCGGACAACGACATCCGCGCAGAGAAACGTGGCGTCGGTATAGGACGGCGCGAACAGTCGCGTCTGCGTGTTGAGCGCGCTCCAGAGGGCGACGACCGGCCCCTCTTCATTGGGGGCGATGGTGGTGCCGGTGAAGCAGAGGTCGGGGCGCCCGTCGCCGTTGAAATCATCGACCGCCAGCGAGCGCAGATCGGAAG
>JALHOX010000470.1 GCA_022842805.1 Phycisphaerae bacterium
AAGAGCGAAGTGGTGCGCTCGCTAAAGGAGGAATACGGCATCGGCCATGCGGCCGCCCGCTTCCTCGCCGGCCGCACCGAAGAACAGATTTTTGCGTTGAACTACAAGCTGGTTAGTCGAACGCTGGTCTCGGAGCTGCTGCGAAACGAGCTGCACGCCTGGGGCCTGTCGGACGAGCGGCTGACCACGCCGAACCGGACCGAATCGGTCGGCTGAACAGAATTGGCGCCGGGCAGTGCGCCGCGCGAGAGGCGCGGGCAACCCCGGCCGTTGAGCAGGTTTGATCCAAGCCCGAGTCCGCGCGATGACGCGCCACGGCGTCGCCGGATTCGTGAGCTTGAAGGGAAGGAGTCCGGCTCGCGACGCGTTCATGGAAGACGCTGTCTTGATGGAGGAAGTCTGAAACAGCCTACCGCCGCAAGGCCGTCGCGAGCCGTTCCTGTCCCTTCGAAAGATCGCTCAGCCTCCGTTCCCTGATGAGGGCGCGCCGAGTCCCGCCCACGCCCATGCTCGGCGCGCCCGCCCTTTTTTCTCCCTCGGTCGATCCCCCCTGCCGCCCCGCCGTCGTTAACGCCGCGATCCCTGGATGCTTTTCACCAACTCGACCAACTGATCCAACGCCTTGCTCCAGCCGTCGAAAAACCCCATGTCGACGTGCTTTTGGCGGTCTTCGGGGCTGCTGTGCAGGACGGTCGCGGTGTACTTCGTCCCTTTGCCGTGCGCCTCGATCAGGATCGTGGCGGTCATGAAGCCGGAGCCGCGCGGACGATAGCCCGGACCGAGCGCATCGGTGAAAACCAGCTTTCGGCCCTGAACGACCTCCAGTACGCAACCGCCGCTGTCGGGAAATATCTCGCCCTCGGGCGAGCGCATGACCGTGCGAAAGATGCCGCCGGGCCGCAGATCCAGTTCACACTCGACCGTGCTCCACGGCTTGGGGGTGAACCACTTCACCAGGTGCTCGGGCGTGGTCCACGCCATCCAGACCAGATCGGGCGGCACATCCACCACGCGTTCGAGCACCAGATCCCGCGTTGAATCAACGGCGTAGTTTGCGTTTGAATTCACGATTCATCGTCCTTTGGTTTGAGTGATTTCACATAGTCGTCAAACTGATCGAGCCGCCGCTCCCATTGATCGCGCTGCTGCGCGATCCAGCTCTCCGCCTGCCGTAGCGCCTTGGGGCGCAGCCGCACCATCCGCACGCGGCCCGACTTCTGCGATTCGATCAGTTCGCACGCCTTGAGCACGCTCAGGTGTTGCAGAAATGAAGGCAGGGCCATGTCGAAGGGGCGGGCCAACTCCGCCACCGCTGCGGGGCCACGGCACAGCCGCGCGACGACCGCGCGGCGGGTGGGGTCGGCGAGGGCTTTGAAAAGCCGGTCGAGTCGGGCTTCTTGGTTAGGCATCCGCCTTACTTTAGGCCCGACCAATAGTTAGGTCAATGCCTATCTTTTGCCGCGCGCGACAGAGACTCGATGGCCGGGATCAGTGATACGTGGGTGGGAAGTGAGTTCGGCGGCCTGCGATCCGCCGGCCGCTACGTCGGGTCCGATTCCGGCGGGCGCTTCTTGCGCCGCCGATGCTCGGCAAGAAAGCTGATTCGCGGCATGTCGGCGTCGCCCACGGCGCGGCGCACCGCCTCGCGCGCGTCCTGTAGCGCCGTGCGGCGAGAGAGATGGATCAGGACGATCTTTTCGCAGTTCAGATGCGGCACGATCTCGCGCAAGTACTCGACGTGCATGTGTCGCCCGCCGCGGGCGCGGTGCTTGTGGTCGGGGTCGATGAAGGTGCATTCGAGCAGCAGCACCTTGGCCTCGCGCACGCACGGCAAATCGAAGAACGGCCCCGGCGCCGTGTCGCCGCAATAGGTCACCAGCGGCACCTCGAGCCGTTGTTCGATGGCGATGCCCTTTTTCTTCAACTCCACCAGCGCCGGCCCGGCGAGCCCCTGATACTCCTCGCGCAGCCGCTTTCTCACCTCGACGGCGCTGAAGCCCAGCGCCGGCACGATCGTGCGATCGGGCTTGCGCGAGGGGTGATTCACTTCGAACGGCCGCACGAGCAAATCGCGCCGCAACTCGACATCGCGCCCCGGCTCCACCGCCACCAGCCGCGACTCCGGCTTGCTGCCGTCGATCTCGCCCCAGAGCCGCAGCAGCGCCTCGAAGCTGTCGATCAGGGCCGGATGCATGTACATCGTGCCTGGGGCATTGTCGATGAACATTCGCTGCGAGAAGTAATAGGCCACGCCGGCGGCGTGATCCATGTGGCCGTGAGAGAGGAAGATGTGATCGACGTTGAGCACGGAGTCGGGACAGCGGCCCACGTCGAAGCCGAGATTCAACTCGGGCGCGACGATGTAGGTCTCGGCCCCGGCGACCGACGCACCGAGGAGGCGGATCTGCTCGTGAATGAACTCGGCCGGTGCAAAAGACACACAGCGTTTATACCGACAGCGACGCGGCGCAAACAGTAGCGCGGCGCCGGGGCCAAAGGTCGCGTGGCGGCGGCGCGCCCGGCTCTACAATGGCAACGCTGTTTCACGTGAAACAGTTTTGCTCGGGCCGCGACGCCGCGGCGCGGGGGACACCAATGGGCGACAGACTTGCAGCGAGCGGCGCAATGAGCAACGAACCGGCGCCACGGGACGCGACTTACTCGGTCGAGGAACGACGCTTGCCGTTGGGTGAGCCACCCTCCCCCGACGCCGGACCGGCGGAAACCTGCTGCGTCGCGTGCGACTACGACCTGCGCGGATCGACCACGACGCAGTGCCCGTAGTGCGGGTTTGTTCAGCCGGCCGGCGCGGTGCCGCCCGGGGTGCCC
>JALHOX010000471.1 GCA_022842805.1 Phycisphaerae bacterium
GTCAAACGTCAGCAGCAGCGGATTTTTCGGCAGGGGGGCGCCGTTCATCACCGCGTCAAAGACCTGGTCCATGCTCACGACCGTGTAGCGCTCGCCGATGTGGTCGAGCTGCGCCCGAAACTCGGCTCGCGTCCGCACATTCATTCGCGCCCAGCGTGTGTCCGCCACGTCGCGAACGTAGTGATACATCACGATCGAGATCTTCAACTGACATACTCCAGCGGCAGCGGCCACACGTTCGGGCGATCCATGTCGCCGTCCGATTTCACCAGGTACAGATCGTCCGCCGAGATCGGCGGCGCACCCGCCTCGCCCGCGCGCCACACCGCGTTCAGCGGCCCCACATCGCTCCGCAGCGGCTGAAACAGCCCGGGAACCTTTCGCGTCCACGCGGCCTCATCGCTCATGAGCGTCATGCCGGCGGCCTGCAGAGTCGCGTGCAGCCGCTGGCTGGCGTGCTGGAAGTCGGCCAGCACACAGCCGTTCGCCCGACCCCAGGCCAGCACACCGCGAATCAGGTCCGCCGCCGCCGACACGGCCTCGCCGTCCCAGGCGCTGGCCTTCGCCGGCAGGATCTCGATCAGCCGCAGCACCGCGAGCCGGTCCGCCTGCGGCCGATCGGGTGCAACGACGCGCTCGACCCGCGCCACGATGCACCCGCCTTCGGTGTCGAAGCAGCGATAGGAAAAGCCTGCCGACGACGCATAGCGCCAACGCCAATAGCCGTACGTCCGCGCCACGCCCGCCCGAAATCGCTGCATCACCGTTCGTTGATAGATGCCCACCAAACGCTCGAAGTCCCAACCGTATTCGGGGTCCAGCGGCGTCGCCTCATCGGCCACGGGAGCGGCGTCACAGGTTCCGCCCAGCAGCGCCGCGGCCCCGTCGCCATCGAGCGGAGCCACCCATCGCCGCAGCGCCGGCGTCTCTGCAAAGCCCAGCTTGCGATAGAGCGGCAGCGCCGCGGGGTTCACTCCCACGCAGCAAAGCAATCCATGCTGCTTCATCGCCTCGCGCAGGGCCAGCGCGCCCAATCCGCGATCGCGCAGGTCGGGCCGCACCGTCCAGAGCGCGATCGAGGCGCCGTCGATCGTCTTTGCGTCGCAAAAGAAAAGTCCCGGAATCAGGCCGAGAAAACCGACCAGCTCGCCCCCGACCCGTATCAGCCGAATATCCTGTGTGCCGACGCGCGGCCCAAAGCCGCGATATTGCCAGACGAACAACCCACGATCGAGTAACGGATGGTCCGCACGCCAATGACGCGCCACGAAATCACGAACACTCGGCCAGTCTCCAGCGCTGTAGCCGACGATCGAGACGCGCCCCGCTCCCGCCCCGACGTCGATCGTCGCCTGTCCCGCATTTGTGTCGGTCGGCATTTTCTGCGCCTCGGATTGGCGGCGTTGCTGATACCCGGCGGCTGCGTTCCACCGCCGCCGGGGGCGCCGCTCCACACCGTTTCCTTCGGCGCTGAACACGAAATCAGCGATCGGGGAGCGATGCCCTTTTCGAATCGACTGAATGACCTGACCGAGTTAACCGACGCGAATTTCCCCGGCGTCGACGACGACGCCTCCGCCGAGCCGGGCCTGCCCCCGCGCCCGCTCAGCATTTCGGGCGGCCCGCTCTTCGATTCGATCGGCGGAAAGGCCGGCCATCACGCACCGACGATCGCACTGCTGCCCGATGGCTCGCTGGCCGCCGCCTGGTATTCCTACTCCGGTCCGCGCGAGACGCAGGGGGCCGAAATCTTCTTCGCCCGGCTCGCCGATCCCTCCGCCCCGGTCGCGAGTCTCCGCTGGACCCCGCCGCGACGCGTCATTGGCGGTCCACTCTCTTATGGCAATCCGGTGCTCTTCGCCGAAGGCGGCGCGCTGCACATGTTCTTCTGCGCCGCGCCGGGAACCTGGAGCGCCGGCAACATTCGTGAAACACGCTCGACCGACAACGGCGAGACGTGGAATACGCCCACCACGGTCAGCACGCTTCTCGGCGGAAACGTTCGCAATCCGCCCGTCCGACGCAGCGACGGCTCGCTGCTGCTGCCGGCCTACGACGATTTGTTTCAACGCAGCCTCTTCTTCGTTCTGCGCGACGGCGCTGCGTGGACGCTGGACTCAACGCTCGAAACACCCTTTCCCGCCCGCCTCATTCAGCCCGCGATCGCGATCGCCGATCCGACAAGATGGATCCTCGCCGGCCGCAACGGCGCCCGCGGCGGAACGTGGTTCGGCGTCTCGGCCGACGAAGGGCAGACCTGGCGCGTTGGGCTTCAAGACGATATCCCCAATCCCGGGGCAGCCGTCGCGTTGCTGAAGTTGGAGAGTGATCGATATGCGCTGATCTTTAACGACAGTCGAAGTGATCGAACGAACCTGTCCATCGCGTTCGCGGCCGACGGCGGCGTCACCTGGGCGCCGCCCCAGGTGATCATCGAGGGCGATGGCGAATACGCCTATCCGGCCGCGACTCTGGATCGCGCGGGCGTGATTCACCTTGTCTTTTCGCAGGATCGCCGGACGATCGAGCACCGGCGCTTTTCGCCGGGTTGGCTGATTGTCGACGCCTCACAGCAATAGCGCGCTGCCCAGGCGGGTTTGCCCGGCCGTGCCCGATTGGTAACATTGAGGCCGAAACTCAGCGGCGGGAGATCCCATGGCCAATGTCGGCGATCCATTGCCCGACCTTCAGTTCGAAAAAGTTCAACCTGTCGGCGGTGCGAGTGCCGCGGGCGTCGCCTGCGCCTCGTGCCAAAAGCCGATTGGCGACTTCTATTTCGAATGGACGCAGCAGCCATACTGTGCGCCATGTAAAGACAAGAC
>JALHOX010000472.1 GCA_022842805.1 Phycisphaerae bacterium
GATTAGACCATAAAAGAGTACGTCCTGAAGGATTATCATTTTCTTTTTCATATGGGTAGTCACTAAAAACAAGAGGATCACCGTAGTCTGTCCCATCAACCGTGAGCTTCCATATCGAGTCCGGTCTCCAATTTTGGGGATAATCATAATACTCCTGGTTAGCTTGTGATGAGGTTTTCTTCGCATCTTCAAGCTCAGGCCACCGGAACAAACCTCCAGCCTTACGGTAGGCACGATTTAAGGCCAGTTTCACCGTGGTCGGCGTGATGAGAGTACTATTGTCGTTTATTGTGAGATCAGACTGTACGGCGGCGATCATGTCACTGAAAAGATCCATATACTATAGATTAGACGAAAAAAGTATCAAGATGCAAGAGTAAGTTATGGTTTTTTCCTTTCGAGATCGGCAACCCGCTTCTCTATTTTGCCAAGGGTTTCTACTAAAGAGTTCTTCGTAGACCGCTCCCGCTCAACTCGGTTCACATCTTCTTTCTCTTGGTTATTTTTTTCGATAACTTCCTTTTGTCTGATCGAAAAATAGTTAGTCTTACTATTAACCTTTTGCCACATTTCATCGTCTACCTCTATATACAAGGTGCCTTTAGTGGGAAGTATTCGAGGGTTTGTCAGCCTCATACAGCTTAAAATTTTCCCCGTAGCATCAAATGTGATTATATTTTTTGTAAGGCCCATATTAATTACCCAGTTGTAAAAATGCCCATGAATAACTTCTCAGGTTACACGTTGGAGAACCACTGTGAATTACTCCCAGTTTTCCTTGTAGTTTTACTGTATGAGACCCAGCCGGCAAAGTAACTATATAAAATGCCGTACGGGTATCTGCATTGATATTTCCTGTGTCAAAACGAGTAGTACAAAAATCCTCGACACCGTTTATATTAAGAGCAAACCGACCATCTCCCGTATTACCTACCGACTCAATTACCCACCCCACAGTTGTTAGTAAAAATAAAAAGCGGATGGCCCGAGGAATATCAAAGGTAATTGAAGACCCAGAGACATCAACAAAAGATGTTGTCGTGAAAGTCTGAAAAGGCTCGCCATTTATTTGCTCAAGACTATGAAAATTATTACTACTAACCAACCCATACGAATCAATAACAACAAGAGCGTCACCATCCTGCACCTGAATCTCTCCTCCCTCCTGTACCACGACGTTTCCTGCAACAACCGCTCCTGTCTGAAGTGATCCACGAAATACCGCCTTACCTGTTTCACCATCAATCGCAAAACTTTGCGAACCTGTCAGATCTCGTCCCACAATACCATTTGGAGATATGCGGATATCTCCATTGACTCCCGACTGGTATTCACCAATCTGAATGGCTCCTGAAGGAGTAAATTGAAATTCACCAAGAATTTTCCTGGCACGGGTATTAAGAGCACGGGACAACAGTTCCGTTGCGATCTTTTTTTTAGGTAAAGGAGTCTCACGAATAGTCGCAGGCGTATAAATTCCTGAGGCTGTTTTTTCCGATCCCAGCACAGTAGAAACCTCTTGAAAAGGGAATGGGCTTTCCTCAATCACCGTAGGTGTGTAGACTTTTATATCAGCCATATATTATGAAAAATAGATCCGGATTCGATGTATCTCAGGACTACTGTTCCCGTTAGGAACAAGCACAACCTTCGGCTCAAATATCTCCCCCTGCCCGCCGATTGTAAAGACTGCCTTTTCACCATTTGCCGTTGAGAAGCTCGATGCCCCGCCATCGGCAATAAGAGCCTGCACGAATGCACCAGTCTTATTGAGCCGGTACCAAAACTGGACCGATGCACCGGAGGGCAGTGGCTTCATATAAAGCTCGGCCAGAGCCCAGTTGGTGATGTTTATTGGCTTTTTGATAGGTGCACGAAGATCAAGGCCCTCCCAGGCGGCAGTCGCCTTTGCAGTTGAGTCAACCACCCGCACCCCGAAATCCGTGCCGTCACGATAGCTTGCATAGAGTATGCCATCGACATTGACGACCGCTCCTATCTCATCCGCTTCAAGTAGGTGCTCAAGATTCATAACAAAAGGATGATTTTTATGTTTTCGACCAATACTGTAGATACCATTTTTCCCTGCATCCGCATCATACACGCCCCACATGCTCATGTTAGCCACGACCTGTCGATCAATCCAGGATAAGGCATTCTGCTCCCACTCAAAGAAGTTTGGAGCGTCAACCATATTGGTGACGCCACCCGGATTCACACGCCCACCGCCCGGGAACCTCTTGACTGGTATCGCGTCTGTCATATTGGCAAAAAAGATTTCTCCATCGTCCCCTATCTGAGCCATTGGCACTTCAGAGTCTATGGCAGCATTTACTCCTTTATTCGGGAATCCTGCGGGGAATGTTCCGGCAATTGTCCGACCATTACGCTCGACTATGGTCTTTGCAATATTGCCTGGGACAAGCTGCACCGCCTCATTCGTGTAGGATTGGTCATAACCGACCAATGCAAGAAGATATTGATTTGCGATAATAAGCGAGCCGCCAGCCTCACGCATCGTATGCCAGTCGGCACCAGTCAAATTGTTCTTCGGCCAGCCGTTGTCTTTGTTGACATCATTCCAATCGGAGCGGCCAGGTATCTCTTTTCTATGAAGTTGAGTGTGACTGGCAAAGTATAGAAATGCTCGACCGTCTGAGGAGAACCATTCAGCAGCACCTTTGATCGGTTGCCTGAGGTTGTAAACTAAGCGTACATAAAAATCAGAATCTATTTTATACACTTTGCCCGTATTGCCAAATCCATAGGTAAAGCCATCAGAACACTTCACAAAGAATCGAATAAGATCAGAA
>JALHOX010000473.1 GCA_022842805.1 Phycisphaerae bacterium
CGCAGCCGGCGGTTTCGCAGCGCAGCTCGGGCTGCATCTTCAAGAATCCGCCGAACGAGAAGGCCGGGCGGCTGATTGACGAGGCGGGGTTGAAGGGCGTGCGGGTGGGCGGGGCGGAGATCAGCCCGCGGCATGCGAACTTCATCGTTGCGGGGGCCGGGACGACCGCCCAAAATGTGCTGGACCTGATCGCGATCGCGCAGGATCGCGTGCGGGAACGGACGGGGATTTCGCTCGAACTCGAAGTCGAGGTTTGGTAGCGCCATGAAGACCGCCAACGCCGATCGCAATCCACCGACCGCTTCGCAGGAGGCCGGCGTCGCGTCGCTGCGGATTCTGGTTTTGGCGGGCGGGCCGAGCGCGGAGCGCGAGGTGAGCCTGAATTCGGGCAACGCGATCGCGGCCGGGCTGAAGCGCCGCGGGCATCAGGTCACGGTGCGTGACATCAGCCCGAGCGATCTGGCGGCGCTGGATGGCGAATATGACGTGATTTTTCCGGCGCTGCACGGCACGTTTGGCGAAGACGGCGCGCTGCAGACGATTCTCGAACAGCGCAACCTGCGTTTTGTGGGCTGCGGTTCGAAGGCCTCGGCGACGGCGATGGACAAGTGGGAAACGAAGCAGCTTGCGTTGCGGCTGGGGCTGACCACCGCCCATGCGCAGGTGATCGACGCGAAAGAGCTGGCAAAGGGTGAGCCGCAGATTCCCGATTTTGGTTTGCCGCTGGTGGTGAAGCCGGTGGATCAGGGCAGCAGCGTGGCGACGTTTTTGATCAAGCAGCCGTCGGAGTTTGCGCCGGCGGTGGCGGAGGTGGTGCGTCGGTTTGGTCGCGCGCTGGTTGAGCAATTTGTCCCCGGCAAGGAGATCGCGGTGGGCGTGGTGGGCGGGAAGCCGCTGCCCGTGATCTGGATTCAGCCGAAGCGGGCGTTTTACGACTATGCGGCGAAATATCAGGACACGGGCACCGAATACCACTTTGAGACGGGCCTGGCCGAGGCCGTGGTGGCGCGCCTGCAGCGCGACAGCGTGCGGATGTTTGAGGCGCTGGGCTGCCGTCATTTGTCGCGGGTCGATTGGATCGTCCCGCCCGATGGTGCGCCGCGGCTGCTGGAGGTGAACACGCTTCCGGGCTTCACGAGCCACTCGCTGGTGCCGCAGGCATCGGCGAAGGCGGGCGTGGCGTTTGATGAATTGGTCGATCGACTGGCCCGCATGGGCCTGGAGCCGCGGGTATGAGTCGCGCGGCCGCCGCTCGCAGCCGTCGCGTTTCGGCCAAGCCGGCCGGTCCGCGGCTGGTTGCGCCGCCGAAACTGACGCTGGCGCATCTGCGCGGCCTGGGGCATGTGGTGCTCTGGGTCGGGACGCTGGCGGGCGTGATCTACGGCCTGCATCGGCTGGAGCCGGTGGCTGTGCGGGCGCAGGGCGATGGTCGCTGGCGTTACGAATGGGCGTCGACGCCGCCGTGGTTCGACGCGCTGCCCGAGAGTGTGGCGGCGGAAGTCGGCGGTGTGTTGAAGTACATCGAAGAGAAGGATCTGCGAGAAGAGGATTTGGCCGCGCGCGTCCACGAGCTTTTGTCGAATTCCTCGCCCTACATCGCGAAGGTGAAGAGCGTGCGGAAGCGCGCGGACGGGGTGATTCTGGTCGATGCCGACTTCCGCCGCCCGCTGACGGGGGTGGATTTTGCGGGCGTGACCTATCTGATCGACGAGCAGGGCTATCGGCTGCCGATGGAGAAGCCGACCGACCAGCGTCCGATCGGCGATGTGTACATCGAGGGCGTCTCTGCGCGGCCGCCGGCTTATTACGGGCAGCAGTGGCCGGGCGCGGAACTGCAGGCGGCGATCAAGCTGGTGCGGCTGTTGCACCTGCAAGAGATGTTGTCGCTGCGACAGCATCTGTTTTCGGTCGATGTGCGCGGGCTGCGCTGGACGAACGAGCGCTGGCGCGGGCAGATGAAGATTCATGCCCGCGATAACCTGACGATCATCTGGGGGCTGCCGCCGGGCGACGAGTATGGCGTCGAGGCGACGGCCCAGCAGAAACTCGCGAAGCTGCTGGCGATTTTTCAACGCAGCAACGGACAGTTGTACTCCGGCGGCACGCTTGATTTGACGCCGCTGGGAGCGGAAGACACGACCTTTGAGCCGGCGACGCCGCGCAGCAATCCGCGTGGCGCACCGCGGGGCTGATGGGATTACGGGAGCGAAGAGATGTTGGAATCCAACCGAATTCACGAGTTGCTGCCGCTGGTGGTGCGGACGCTGACGCAGCATTTCGACACAAGCCAGTTGTGGCTGCCGACGACGGGTCTGGCGGTGACGACGCTGCTGGGTGTGATTCTGCTGTTCAAGGGTGCGAAGCTGGCGCCGAAGCTGCTGGCTCTGGCGCTGCTGGGAGTGGGCGCGGTGGCGGGGTCTCACGTCGCGAAGAACTTCAACCTGCCCTTCTGGCCGATCGTGGGCAGCGGCGCGGTGATCGGGATGGTGTTCGGCTTTGCGCTTTTCCGGCCGCTGTTGGCGGGGACGCTGGCGGCCTGCGCGATCATCGGCTCGCTGACGGCGTTCGCGAATGTGCGGCTGATCGGCCCGCTGAGCGATTGGGGCCGGGTGGAGAACCCGCTGGACGTGACGCTGAAGTCCGGGACGGAGCTGATGCCGACCTCGGCGGGGGCGACTGTGCTGCCCGACTTGCAGCGGCTGTGGACGCATCTGTCATCGCATCCGGATCTGCCCAATTTTCAGCAGAATTTCTGGGCGATCGTGATCTCGACCGGCTTGGCGGGGCTGATCTTC
>JALHOX010000474.1 GCA_022842805.1 Phycisphaerae bacterium
ACGGTGCAAGCGCGGCTCCGGCCCGAATCAACCTTCACCCGCCGCGCTTTGACGCCGTCACGCGACAGCGCGCCGAACACGCCCTTTGGTTCTGCCGCAGAACCGCCGTTTTGCGCACTGGTCAGACCGCGTGGTTGAGCGAATGCTCCCGCGCCGGTGCGCGCAGCGGTGCCCGCGCGGCCAAGCCCAGGTGCGTGAGGATCCTTGCGATCACGACCGGATCTTCGATCGCGGCGACGATCTTCAGTTGACCGCCACACGCGCAACGCTCGACGTCGATGCCGAAGTCGCGCTGCTGTCGACCGGCCGCTTCTGGCCGGATGCAGTCCCACGTCACTGTCGCAAGCAGACCGTCGGAACTCATGGGAACCGCGGTCTTTTTGTCGGGGCCGAACTTGGCATAGAACTGCTTCACTTTCGAGAGAGATCGAGCACCGCGTTCGCTTCGCCGTTCAGGCGCGAGATGATGTCCGGCGGCGTCTGCGCGGACGCGAGCGGCCCGTTCGCACGTGGTCGACCACCGGTCGAGATGGCAGCGAACTGCACGCCCATGCGGTTGCCCAGGTGTTTGGAAACAATGCGCGTGCCGAAGTCGACGCCGCCGCCGGGCGCATACGGCACGCCGACGCGCACGGGTTTGGACGGATACTGTTGCGCCGCTGCCTGAATTGCCCAGGTACATGCGAACATGCCAACAGCCATGCGCATCGTGATCGACATCATGCTCTCCGAGGTCTTATTCTTGAATTGCCACGACCTTGAGTCTATACGCCAGCCCAGTGCCGGGGTCCGTCGATGGGCGATTGCCCACCGTAATCGACACTGGTCGTTCGGTCCGGCCTCGGCCGCGAGCATCCTTCCGGTGATGGCAGTTGGTCCCGAAGCATTGAGCGGAAACGATGGCGCTCGCGATCGGGAAGCGCGATAAGTCGAACTGAATGCAGCAGGAGGCTGCGCGGAGGAGAAGCAATGACGCCCCATCGACAATCGGTGCCTCAGCGCACGCTCGTATTCGCTGCAATTGCGCTCGGCATCGCCGGGTCGACGGCGGCGATCGGCCAAACCTATCCCACCCGGACGGTGCGCGTCATCGTGCCGACCGGTCCTTCGGGTGGCGCGGACATGCAGGGGCGCCTGATGAGCAAGCGCCTGAGCGAAACGCTCGGCCAGCCCTTCGTCGTGGACAACCGCCCCGGCGCCTCGGGCACGATCGGTGCCGAGATCGTCTCCAAGGCCCCGCCCGACGGCCATACGCTGCTAGTGACCTCGTCGCTCATAGTCGTCAGCACCACGGTCTACAAGAAGCTCGCCTTCGACCCGCTCAAGGACCTCGCCCCGGTCAGCCTGATCGCTTCGGCGCCGCAGGTGCTGGCCGTGCACCCGAGCGTGCCGGCACGCAAGATCGCGGATCTGGTCGCGATCGCGAAGCGGCAGCCGGGGCAGCTCAATGCCGGCTCGAGCGGCAGCGGCTCGATCAACCACATCGCGCTGGAGATGTTCAAGCAGAGCGCGGGCGTCGCCATCACGCACGTGCCCTACAAAAGTGGCGCGTCGGCCGGCGCGGCGCTGCTGAGCGGCGAAGTGGACCTCATCTTCTCCGGCACTGCGCAGGCCATGGGCCTGGTGCGCTCGGGCCGGGTGCGGGCGCTCGCCGTCACGTCGCTCCAGCCCTCCGCCGTGCTGCCCGACGTGCCGACGCTCGATTCGGTCTACCCCGGGTTTGTCTCGGCCAACTGGTATGCGATTTTCGCCCCCACCCGCACGCCGGCCGCAATTGTCGAGCGCCTGCACGCCGAGATCGCTGCCGCGGTGAAGACGCCGGAGATCCGCGCGTTCATGGCGAAGGAAGGCGCCGAACCAGTCGCCAGCGCCCCGCAGGCGTTCGCAGCCCATCTGCGCACCGAGGTCGAGCGCTACCGAAGGATCGTCGAAACCGGCAAACTCAAGCTGGATTGAGATCCGGAAAAGCACACATCGATCGGACGGAGCAAGCGGCGGAGCAATGATGGAGTTCGAAATGCCGCTCAGGCGCGCAAGCCGCCTGCAACTTTTGACCAGGGCGAGTTTAGAACCTCGCCAGCGATACGACGCCCGCATTGCGCGCGGTCAAGGTCGCCCGACCCATCCTGACAAACGACATGGTCGTGTTGCCTCGAATTGTTCACACAACGGATTTGATCCCATCCTCGAGTTCGGCGAAAGTAATCTCATTCACACCCTGCACGTCGGCCTCATGGAAGCTGCTTAACCGGATCGTCGGATCCGGGGCGATCGCGTAGCCAATCTTCTTTCTTGCCGTGTTCGTAAGATTCACGAGCTGCAGCAGTGAATCGCCCGAGTCGGGCTGCGCTCTTGGCTGCTAACGCACGACTTGGATTCTTTAGCCCAAGGTGAAGTGAATCCAACGGCACTCAAAGGCCGCTTTTCTTCCTTATGTAGATCTCTACATGAGTCCGAATTCCCACTATACGCTGAGCCCTGACTGCCTTACCTCATCGACGGAAGAGGAAGCGCTCTACCCGTCGCGCATCCGCTCAGCGAACGGCACCACCATCCCGCCCGAGTTTGGGCCAACCAAGGCGACATCGTTCACCCCTTGTAGAAAGGGAGTTGCGCGACCTCGTCGGCGTGGATTGCGATCGACGCGGTCGATCAACCTGGCCCCTCGCCAGTATGATTCGGCAGGTTGAGTTATGCTGGGAGAGCGTCGCCGAGGGCTGTACAACCTCGACCTCCGCGCACCAGCAGATGTACCGGCGCAGGGCTGTCGTGCCGCAT
>JALHOX010000475.1 GCA_022842805.1 Phycisphaerae bacterium
CCTCGCCGGAGCCACCCCGCCCCGACTCACGCTCGTGGGCAGCTCCTTCGGCGGAAATCTCGCCCTCTATCTCGCCGCCAACCGGCTGGTGAAGCCCTGCAACCTCGCACTCTTCGCCCCCGGCGGAATCCCCGAGGTCGCCCGCGTCAGCAGCCTGCTCGGCGCGTTTCGCACCGTCTCGCGCATCATCGACGTCAGCTTTGAGCGCCTCTTCGGCGATCCGCGCGTCGCCCAAAAGCCGCTCGTGCAGCGCTTCCTGAAGGCCTACAACGAGCGCCTCTCGCCCCGCAAGCGCCACTACATGCGCAACATGCTCTCGCTGACGCGATCCGCCCGTTCCGCCGTCCTCACCGAAGCGCAGTTGGCCTCGATCGACGCCGACACCCTGCTGCTCTGGGGTCGCGATGACGAGGTCACCCCGCCCCACCTGTGCGAGCTGTTCCGCCAGCGACTGCGCCGCGGCTCGGTCTTCTGGTTGCACGCCGGACACGCTGGCCACGTCGAATGCGCCGAAGAGAGCAGCGCCGCACTGCGCCGCTTCGTGCTCGAGCGCGGGCGCTTGGCCTCCTGACGACCTGGGCCGATGCCGCCCGCAATCGCGCCGGCACCCACCAGTTCCCCGCCGCTGCTCAGACTCAAATCTCGAAATAAATCCTGTCCGCCCCCGCGCCGCGCCGGCCGATTCCGACGGCCAAGCGCCCCATCCCCCCGCTTCACGCCGACGCTCTACTACGGCCGAATGCCCGTCGACGTCGCCAATCCGGTGAACCGTCGCTGGCCCAGCGTCCACTCCGGAATGCCTTCCGGCCACAGCGACAACGAAATGCGGAAATCGTCGTCGACGTTGTCATATTCAAAGTTCACCGCGGCATACCAGCGCGGCAGCTTGCGAATGTAGGCCACCGCCACCTCGCCCAGCTCGCCGCCGTCGATGTCGTGCCACAGTCGAACCGCGCTGATGTGCTTCTCGCTGAACTTGTAGTTCCAGCCGCCGCCCACCAGGTTCATCTCAATGTCGCCCGCATATCGCGCGCCGAAGATGTACGACAGCCGCGGATTGCGCTCAACCGCAAACGCAAAGCTGTGCCGGTCATAGCTCCGATCGTTCAGGTCAAAGTTAAAGTCGTACAGCACCGACGTGCTGTCGCTCACGCGATAGGTCAGGTCGCCCGAGAAGTAGTTCCGCGTTCGGCTGTCTTCCGGACGGAACGTGTTCACGTAACCGTTCGAAATCTCCCCGGGTTGCACATCGCCAAACCAGCCGGCCTCGAGATTCAGCGTCACCAGGTCCACCGATCTCTGCCGATCCTGCGGTCCGCGCTTCGTCTGCCAGATCTGCTGCAACCCGATGTTTCCGCCATAAAAATCGTCGACGGTCTCAATCCCCTCGTCATACGGAGTGATCCGCGACGCCCGCGTGTTGCTGTTCGCGCCCCAGACCATGAAGTTCGGCTTCACGATGTGCCGCACGCGATTGATGTCGAACAGCTCGCTGCGAATGTCATCAAAGACCCGCGCCAGCGTCGAAGCCCCGCGCACCCCATAAATCCCCAGACCCCGCCACAGACCATTCTGATCCAGCGGCTGACCATCCCAATAAGAGCCGCGAGCCGTGCCAAAGGGCACAAGGTTGATCCCCGCGAACTTCAGCGGCAGTTCACCCTCCTGCCGCACATCCGCACGCAGCGTCGTGTCCGTGTTGCCGACGTTCGTATACGGCACGCCGAAGAAACGCCCCTCATTGAACACCTGACGATCATCGACGCGATAGCGCACCGCCCCCACCCGCGACTCGTGGTACAGCGTCAGCGGAGTCTCCGGCACCAGATCGCCGATCCGCCGATATTCCAGATCGGGCAGATGCTCCGTCTGCGTCACAAAGTCGAGCAGCCGCCAATTCGCCAGGATCGAGATCACTTCCTTGTCGACCGCCCGCTTCAGGAAGAAAACCGTCTCCTGCTCCTTGCCCTCAAACCACTCGCTGCGCTCGTAGATCTCCAGAAAATTCGGATCGCTGACGTACGACGTCTCCAGCGTCAGATCCCAGTTGTCCTGCAGAAACTCGCGATGCCGCCACAGGAAGCGGCCGCGGTTGTCGCGCTCGGGGTCGTGCACCTCGCGACGAAGCGGCCCCAGCTGCGCATCAAAGCCGCGATCGTTGATGAAGTAGCTCCGCAACAAACCGTAGTTGTCCGCCGTCTCATAGTCCGAGTTGATGCCGACCGCGGCCCCGCGGTCGGAGAAATAATCCAGCCGCAACGTCGCATCCACACCCGGCGGACGCACCAGACCCAACATGTTGAACAGATGCCAGCCCGTGCGCAACGTCGCGCCAAAATCACCGTCGAAACCCACGTTGAACTGACGGATCAGCGTCTCAGTCTGATCCAGCCGCCCCGCCGCCCGCGGCCAGCTCAGGATCGGAATGTTGTCGATATTCAGCGATGTGTTCTCGGCCTCATACTCGCCGGAGAGCTGATCGTTCGGCGTCGCCGCCGAGATCACTTCACCCTCCGGCGTCGTCGACGTCGTCGGCGCGGCCGTCGAGAGATTGCGCAAATAGAGCTTTTCCACACCGACGTGATAGTGCGGCGTGTAAAACTCGCTCGTCGTGATCTTCGCGTTGCTGGCCTCGATCTCGGTCGACGAAAGCTGCCGAATCTCCGCCGCGCGAACATACAGCGGCACCGCCCGGTCCGGCACCTGCGCCCGCATCACCGCGTCCAGCACGATCGCCCGCTGCACCTCAAAATCAAAATACAGCCG
>JALHOX010000476.1 GCA_022842805.1 Phycisphaerae bacterium
AATTCCCACAACGTCATCTTGCAGCACGGCGCCGCTGGCGACGCCACGGCGACCACCGTAGTAGCCCCGGCCTGGGCGGTCGCCGGAGCGGCCGGCGCGGCAGGGGGCGCAGGTCGCGGCGCGGCACAGCCACTCGCGACGAGCAGCAAGGCTACGGCGGCCAACCGGCGGCGTCGATTCATCTGCGATCGCTCAGCGTCTCACCGAGTGCGCGAAGCCAGCCCTGGCCCCGCGCAGCATCGGACCGCAGAAGCTATCGACCCGCCGAAAAGTCCGGCTTGAACAATTAGGCAAACATTGCCGGTAGCGAAGAGATTGCCGGCGCGCGATGCGTTAGTTTGGGAAGTTCGCGAATTGCGGGCGCTCTGTGTCTCAAGGGGGCGCTTTCTCGAAACTTAGCTACGCCAGCGCGAAATTCTTGCGCGCCAAATTCGCCACATGCAGGCCGATGCTCAAAGACGCGGTGGCCGCCGGGCTGGGGGCGTTCAAGACGTGGATCATCTTTTCCGCTTCGATGATGCGGAAATCGTCCACCAACGCGCCGTTGGGTTCCACGGCTTGCGCCCGGACGCCTGCGCCGGCGGGGGTCACGTCGTCGGCGCGGACCTCGGGGATCAGTCGTTGCAAGCCGCGCACGAAGGCGGTTTTCGAGAGAGAGCGGTGCATCTCGCCGAGGCCCATCCGCCAGTAGCGCGCGGCCATCCGCCAAAAACCGCCGTAGACGCCGAGTTGGCAGAGGTCGCCTGGCGCGATCTTCCGCCACGAGTAACCGGCGCGCGCCAGCGCCAGCACCGCGTTGGGACCGCACTCCACGCCCCCCTTCACCATCCGCGTGAAATGCACGCCCAGGAAGGGAAACCGCGGATCGGGCACCGGGTAGATCAAGTTCCTCACCAGGTGCGCGCGTTCCGGCTTAAGTTCGTAATACTCGCCGCGGAATGGAACGATCTGCAAGCGCGGATCGACGCCGCACATCCGCGCTACGCGGTCGGACCAAAGCCCGCCGCAATTGATGACGTGCCGCGTGTGGAGCGCGCCCTCGGTCGTCTCCAACGTGATGCCGTCGGAGCCGTGGCGGCAACCGATCACGCGGCGCGACTTTCGCACGGCGCCGCCGGCGGTCGCGACCAGTTCGGCGTATTTGCCGGTCACCGCCCGATAGTCGGCGATGCCTGTTTCCGGCACGTGCAGCGCCGCGATACAGGCCACGTGCGGCTCGAGTTCGCGGGTTTCCTCGGGCGGGATGCGGCGAATGCCCTCCAGGCCGTTGGCGCGGCCGCGACGCTCCAGTTCGTCGAGCGCGGGCAACTCGGCGGCGTCGCAAGCCACGACGATTTTGCCGCAACGCTCGTGCGGCAAGCCATGCTCGGCGCAAAAGCGATACATCATCTCGCGCCCGGCGGCACAGTTGCGGGCCTTGAGCGAGCCGGGTTTGTAGTACAACCCGGAGTGGATCACGCCGCTGTTATTGCCGGTCTGATGAGCGGCGAGTTCGCCTTCGGCCTCGACAACGATCAGGTTGCGGCAGCCTGAATCCACCAGTGCGAGCGCGGTGGCGAGTCCCAAGATGCCGCCGCCGATGATCGCCACGTCGTAACGCGCTGGGTCCATCTCAACCTTCGTTGGCGAGCACGGCGCCGCGGGCGAGCGGATCGACGCCTTCGGGCCAGCGCGTGCGTGAATCGTAGACGGCGCCGCCGAGTTCGGCGTCGGCCAGTTCGGCCTGATCCAAGTCAGCGCCGTGGAGTTTGGCCCCTTCGAGATTCGCGCCTGTCAAATCCGCCTGGTACAAACTGGCGTTCCGCAGGTTGGCGCTGCCGAGGTCGGCCTTAATCAGTCGCGCCCGCATCAGCGAAGCGCCCTGAAACGCGGCGCGCAAGAGATTCGCCTCGGACAGGTCGGCGCCGGCCAACGAGGAGCGCGAGAAATCGGCGCCCTCCAGATCGGCCCCCACGAACACCGCGCGATTCAACGCGCACTTGCCGAACGCGGCGTCGCGCAGCAGCATCCCTTCCAATCGCGCGCCTTCCAAACTGCGCGCGGCCACCTCGTGCAAGACTTCGCCGGTCGCTTTATGCTTGATTTGAATCACAGGCCGGTCCGCGGACTCGACTCACTGGGGCACGATAGTATAGCCCGCGAACCCGAGCAACGTCCGGAGCGATTGGGCGCCTACCGGACAGCGAGCTAGCCTATCGAAGTCATATGCGGGCGGCGACGCAAGGGTTTGCGCGCCTCCTCACGCCCCTGCCACGCCGATGTTCAATGGCTGGCGCCCTCGGAAACCGGCGTCCAGTTCGTGCCAATGGGCGACTTCGGGCTCGCCGAGTTTCCAGCACAGGTAGACGAGGCGGCCTTCCATGAAGGCGGGGAAGTCGACCAGGCCGTCCGGGCCGCTCTTGGGTTCCACGCCCAGTTCCAGCAGCTCGTTGACGTAGCCTTGCAGTTGCTCGGCGTCCTGGCGCAGCTCTTCCTCGACTTGCGCGAGTTCCTCATCGTAAACGCCGTGCCCGCGCGCCGCGCGCCGCTCCTTAAGCTGTTCGAAGCGCTCGCGCCGCTCGATCACGTCGCGCGAGTGTTGCGCGAGATCCCGCACGATGGCTTTCACCAGCGGCAGCGCGGCATTCGCCTCGGCGGGGGTGAATACGCGGCGGACGCTGGCGCCGTCGTGATGCATGGCGTCTCGGTCGCTGGTCATTGGTTCGGCCCGCCAT
>JALHOX010000477.1 GCA_022842805.1 Phycisphaerae bacterium
CGGTCTCGACGTCTTGATTGTTCAACGCCACCACCTCACCGCGCCGAAGTCCGAGGTCGAACAGCAGCGACAGCAGCGCCACGTCGCGAGCCGCCCTGATACCATCCGGTTGCTGGCCGGCATCTCGGATCCCGCGCGCGACGCGGTCCAGATCGGGGCCTCGGGTATCGCGCGTCGGTTCGGCGCGCTCGCCCCGCACGCTCAGCGACCACGTGATCAACTCCACGCGTCGCGCCAGACCGAGCGCGCTGCGCAGCGTCGCAAGTCGTCGATTGATCGTTGAGCCCGCGAGACCTGCGTGCCGCATCGAGTTTCGCCAACCTAACGCCGCAAGGTTGGCTTCGCCCGGTAGCATCCGGCAGATGCGGCTCAATGCGTCGCCTGCATCCCGACATCCGAGATGAGCGGCGAGGCGGCGAAGATCGTCGCCGTAGGCCAGGCGTGTTCGATCCGAAACGCCATCCAGGAAGTGCTGCAGCAATTTCCGAAAGCGATCATCGTGCGCGCACGGCTCCACGCGTCCTCCTGGGTTGCAGGAATCCGAATTCGGGAAATGAGGTATCGCCGGTCTCTACGGGTCGAACGGCAGGGCCGCCTTGATCGCCGCGATATCGGCGCGGTGCCATCCGCGCCGCTGCTTCACGAACAGCGTGGTCATCGATTCGTCGGCCAATAGATCGCCGGGACGCATCGCCCGAACGCCGAGTCGCCGTGCTGCGGCGCCGCGCATCCGTCGGTAGCACGCAGATGGATCGCCGGCCTCGACCGAACCGACGAAGGACATATTGAACGGGCTGGGATCGAATCGGCCGGCTGCGCGGCGGCACGGAGCGGAGCGACCGTAGAACACCAGGTACATCATCCGCTGCCTCCGTGCTTGCGCCCCGCCCGATGCTTGAATTATGATATCACAAATGAGACCAAAAGTCAAGCTCGAAATCTCCGAAACTCCGCACGGCGGCAGTCGCGCCGGTGCCGGTCGCCCGTCGGTCCTGGGCCTTCACCAACGCTTTCTCCTTCGCATTCCGACAAAACTGCATCGTGCGATCCACCGGTGGGCCGATGCGCGGGGACGCTCGCTTAACAGCGTCATCGTGGAGGCGGCGGAGCAGTGGTGGGCGACGCAGGTTCAGGCTGCGGTGCGCAAGCCCATCTCCACGCGCGCCAAGAGCACTAAGAAAGTGGCAAAGTCCGGCTCCCGACGTAGGCGCGTCGCGTCGGTGGATCGTAAATAGGGGCTGGCGCAATCTAAAGCAGGGAGTCGAGCGCGATGGGGACCGAGGATCGCCGGAACTCACGCTACCGCGATCGCCGCGCCGGTGATGGGCGCTGCGGTTCATCAGTGTCGATCGGAACAGCCAGCTCGCGCTCGACCTCGTTAATGAGATCGAACAGCTCCACCGCCTCCCATGCGCGGTTTCGGCGCGCCAACGTCGTGGCCTTCAGAATGCCCGCGTCCACCAACGCCGCGACCGCTTCATTCGCAGCCTGCTTGGAGCGACCCAACAACTCAGCGGCTGTCGAGACCGTCAGAATCGGGTAGGCCGGCAGCTGCTGGATCAACGCTTCGGCGCTGGAGTGGCGGCGCGGGCGTCCGGCCCGAGTTCGCCACTGATCTTGAAGCTCGCGCAGACGCTGCGCCAGTTCGGCGGCCTTCCGGGACGCGCGATGAACGGCCTCGGCGAACGACCGGCACCATTCATCGATACGGCCGTCGCGGAACGCGGTGAGGCCGGCGATGTAGCCGCGTGCGTCTGCCGCCAGCACGAGGCTGACCGGCGGCACATAGAGCGGCGCCAAGCCGCGTCGTCGCAACACAACGTGAATCAGCGCTCGCCCGACGCGTCCGTTGCCATCGGCAAACGGATGGATGGTCTCGAACTGCGCGTGAGCCAGCGCCGCCTGAACAACCGGCGGTAGATCGGTGCGATTCAGGAAGACGCAGAGGTCGTCGAGAAGCCGCTTAACGTACTTGGCTGGCGGCGGTACGAACTCGGCCCGACCCGGATTGAACGCGTTGCCGCCGATCCAATTCTGGACGAGGCGCAACTGCCCGGCCTGCCGGGGCGCGTTGGTTGCCGAGATGAGTACCCGGTGCAGGTCGATGATGTGGTGCGCGACCAAGGGCTCGACGCCCGCACCGAGTTGGATCGCGCGCTCCATCGCCATCACGTTTTCCAGTACGGATCGGGCGGTCTCGTCGCGCGAATCGGCGCCTTCAGCTTCTGCGGTTGCCAGCCGCCGGTGCGACAGGACCAATCCTTCGATGCGCGATGAGGCGACCGACTCGGCGCGCAGCAGACGTCGCGCCAGCACCTCCAGGCTGCCGACAGCCGGTGGATCCCGATTCAGCGCCGCCACCTCGCGCTCAGCCGCCGACACGGCATTCGCGACGTCGGCCGCGATGCTGATGGTGGATGAACCGATCTCGTCGGGAATGTAGGCGCGATAGCGGAATGCCTGTCGCTCTGCCTTGCGGCCCGGAGCGTCGGGGTTGGCTGGCCAGGTCCGCTGCTCGTATCGTCCCACGCCCCGATCCTTGACTAGCGGATCGCGTTAGTCAAGCTTTCGAATGAAAGGATGACGACGGCTAAGCTTTGGCAAGGGACGGCGCAGAACCCTCGGGGGCGGCAAGCGCAGGGCGGGCGGGTGGCGCGCTCAGTGTGGCCCTGGGAAATCCTCGGGCGAAACCGGCTCCATCGGCCCGCCG
>JALHOX010000478.1 GCA_022842805.1 Phycisphaerae bacterium
GCGCTTGGCGCATTCGACGGGCGGCTCGCCAGGGACATCGAGAGTGCCGGCGGGCAGCTCGAGCAGTGTCTCGCCGATGGCGACGCGGCGGTTGCGGATCATGACCACGCGACCGTCGGCCAGCAGCGGCAGGATCACCGCGGCGCCGGGGTGGCGGATAATTTCGTATTCGTGCGGCGTGCCGTCGCGCAGAGTGTGCGGGTGTTTGACGAGGCGAAACTTGCGGGCGGCGTAGATCGTCGTGTCAGCGGCCATAGTTTCGATTCTATCGGCGGATTTTGCGGCGGTGGGGCGAAGACGAGTTTCGAGTGGCGAGGGCAGAGTGGCGAGTGGAAGGGGGGGACGCCGGGTGGGCGTCAAACACGGCTCCGCCCTATTTGCGTAAGGCGACGCTCTACGTTGATCGCGTAGAGCCGGGCTCCGCCGCGCTCGATTCGAAACCCGCAGGACCGCGCGGTCGCCAGTTTGGGAGGATCGGCCTGGCGTGCCGCCGGAGGCAGGTCCGCTCAAACTCGCCCCCCCGGCCCTCGAAACCCGCCCCTTGGGCTTTCGGGCCGGTTGGCCCCCTTGCAGCCCCCGCGCCGCCCCTGTATCTTTGCCGATCTTCGACCAATGTCGACCGGCAGGGCGTGCCGGTCGGGTCGAGGTGACAGTGGTTTGGGCATCAGGGGCCGCGCAATGGCGAAGGTCGTAACAGGAAAAATCAAGCTGCAGGCCCCGGGCGGGAAGGCCACTCCGGCTCCGCCGATTGGTCCGGCGCTCGGTCAGCACGGCGTAAACATCGGTAAATTCGTGACCGAGTTCAACGCCGCCACCAAGCACATGGACGGCATGATCTGCCCGGTCGAGATCACCGTTTACAAGGACAAGTCCTTCGAATTCGTCGTGAAGAGCCCGCCGGCTTCGCGCCTGCTGCTGAAGGTCGCCAAGAGCGACGCGGGCGGCGCGGTCGAGAAGGGCGCCGGCGAGTCGGGCAAGGTGAAGGTCGGTCGCGTGACCAAGGCCGATCTGCGAAAGATCGCCGAAACCAAGCTGAACGACCTGAACTGCTTCGATGTCGAGGCCGGCATGCGCATCGTCGCGGGCACGGCTCGCAACATGGGCATCGAAGTCGTCGACTAAGCGAAACAAGATCGATATCGCGATCGCTCGCCGGCTGCGTGGCCGGGTCTGATGCGGCATCGCGAGACATATGCCGGACCACGGGCCATAGTGGGAGCATGAACGATGCTAAAGAGAAGCAAGCGCTACCGCGCGAACATTGAAAAGCAGCCGCAGGCGCCGCTGTCGCTGCATGACGCCGTGAAGGCGCTGAAGCAGTTTTCGGCGCTGAAGTTCGACCAGACGGTCGACATCGTCTGCAAGCTGGGCATCGACGCGAACCAGGCCGATCAGGCCGTCCGCGGCTCGGTCAGCCTGCCGAAGGGGACGGGCAAGACCAAGAAGGTGATCGCCTTCTGCATGGACGGCGACGTGGCCGCGGCCAAGGCCGCCGGCGCGATCGAAGCGGGCGGCGATGAGCTCATCGACAAGGTCAACAAGGGCTGGCTCGACTTCGACGTGGCGATCTCGCACCCGGCGCTGATGGGCAAGGTCGGCAAGCTTGGCCGCGTGCTCGGTCCGCAGGGCAAGATGCCCTCGCCCAAGTCGGGCACGGTGACGCAGGACGTGGCCGGCGCGGTGAAGGAATTCGCCGCCGGCAAGATCGAATATCGCAATGACAAGGGCGGCAACATCCACGCCCCGGTGGGCAAGATGAGCTTCAGCCCCGCCGACCTGGAGGCCAACATCCAGGCCTTCATCGACCACATGCGGCGCGTGCGTCCGCAGACGGCCAAGGGTCAATATCTGCAGCGGGTTTGCATCAGCGGGACGATGACGCCTTCGGTCACGATCGACACCGGCGCTCACACCGATGAGGAGGCGTAATCCATGAGTAAGCTCGTCAAGAACATCATCAGCGACGAACTGAAGAGCCGGTACAGCAAGACCGACAGCGCGGTGTGGGTGGAGATGGTCGGCGTTGACGGTCTGACCACCAACAGCTTCCGCCGTGAGCTGCGCAAAAACAAGCTGCGCCTGGAAGTGGTGAAGACCGCGCTGCTGCGGCGCGCCGTCGATTCCAGCCCGCTCAGCCGCCTCGCCAAAGAGATGAAGGGCCCCGCGTCGCTGATCAGCGGCGAGGCCAACTCGGCCCAGATCGGCAAGCTGCTGAAGCCGTGGTTCGAAAAGATTCAGCAGTTGAAGGTCCGCGGCGCGCTGCTCGAAGGCGAATTCGTCGACGAGGCGGCCTGCAAGGACCTCGACAAGATGCCGACGCGGCGCGACCTGCAAGGGCGCGTGGCCGCTGCGGCTCTTTCGCCCGGTGCCAAGCTGGCGAGCGCGATCAAGAGCCCCGCGGGCAACATCGCGGCGTGCATCAAAGCGATCGCCGACAAGCTCGAAAAGGGCGAAGAGATCAAGAAGCTGTCGGCGTAGTTTTTCTGCGCATGGGCGAGCCGCGCGGCTTCAGCCCGCGCGGACCTTTGAACTCAGGGTGCGCCGCTCGAAATTCGGCACTGCTCATCATGCAGTGGTACAAGCGAATTTCCGCGGCGCGAGATATGAAACATGGTTCGGTCTGCCCCGACTGTTCCGCATCGCGGATGAAAGTCGACCAACGGGGTCGGCGCTATCGGGCGGCGAATTTGTGCGT
>JALHOX010000479.1 GCA_022842805.1 Phycisphaerae bacterium
GTCAGCAGCAAGCCGGCCGAGAAGCTGCGAATCGCCACGATCATCACCAGGATGATCAGCACCAGGTCGGAGAAGAAGCCGAACACCAGGCCATCGAGCAGCGAGTTCTGTGCCTTGTAAACGATCGGCATCAGCCCCGTGTAGACGATGCCCACCCCTTCGATGGGGCGGCCGTGCGCTTCGGCCAGGCGAGCCCGCTCCGCTTCGAGCACCGGGTCAATGCTTCGCTTCAGGTCGTTGCTGAACGCCGCGAAGTCGACGTTCTTGAGCGCGCCCACGCGGGCACTGATACGCCACAGCAGTTCGCCGTCGGCTTCGCGTACGTAGTCGCTGGCCAGAAACTCTTCGCGGTGCTCGCTCAGCCGACGATTGCGCACGTCGCGCTCCCGCTGCTCAGGCTTGATCAGCCGGCCGAGGATGCCGCCGCTGCGGGCCGTTGACTTGCTGTCCAATTTCGGCGCAAACGTTACGGCGGATAGCGAGCTCCCCACGTCCGGCAGACGATTAACCTCGTTCTGCACGCGCGAGACCAGTTCCAGGCATTCCAGAAAACTGAGCCCCGACTGCTCCTCGTTCACCCGCACCACGATTTCCACCGGCACCAACTCACCGAGGTGCGCTTCGAGCCAGGAGTAGTCGGTCAACAGCGGCGCCCCCTTCTTGAAGAACCGCATCATCTGCACCGAAGTCTCGATGCGCGGCAATCCGCAGGCGGCCACGGCCAACAGCGCCAGGCAGCCCACGGTCACCACGGCGTGATGCCCGACGA
This sequence comes from Phycisphaerae bacterium, assembly GCA_022842805.1. GTDB lineage: Bacteria > Planctomycetota > Phycisphaerae > UBA1845 > Fen-1342 > JALHOX01. The sequence goes on from JALHOX010000479.1 coordinate 770, forward strand.
TCCACTGCCCCGCGCGGGTCCAAAGCTGCTGCATGCGATCGGCCACCGGCGCGGGGGCCGGCGCGGCGTTCCAGGCGCTGGTCACGGCGAAGTTCGACGCGCTGCCACTGGCCATCGCCCGCTGCCGGCGCGTGCGACCCGATTCATGCCAGAGCGGCCACATGGCGAACGCCGCCGGTAGAAAGAAGAACAACACCACCAGGCTGACGACCACGCCGATGGCCGAATAAATGCCGAACAGCCGGATCGGCGACAGTTCGCTGTAGGCCAAACTCAGCAGGCCGACGGCCGTGGTGCCGGTCGCCAGGCTCAGCGGTAGCCAGGCATGATGGATCGCCCGCTCGGGCGCGCCGACGGCTCCGTCGTCGCGGACGGTGTCGCGATAGTAATTCGCCAGATGAATCGCGCCGGACGTGGCCGCCACATACACCAACGCGGGCATCGACATCAGAATCGCGTTCATCGGCGTCTGCGAAAACCAGACGATCGACATGCTGGCCAATAGCGAGTAGACGCCGGCGAACATCACCAGCGCCACCAGCCGACCGCTGCGCAGCGACCACCACGACATGCTCAGGCCGATGATGGCCGACAGTCCGGCCAGCCGCATCAGGCTCGTTTCGCCCGCCTTGTCGATGGCCACGTTGTCGACCGGAGGGCCTCCCATGTGCAGGTCGGCCGCCGGCACGCCGCACTCGTCGATCGCCAGATGGCGGATCGTGTCGACCGAGCGCCGCGCCTTGATGCGCCCTTCCTCGGTCAGCGTCAGCACCATGCAGGTCTGCCGACCATCGGGCCCGAGCAACGACCCGCGCAACCGCTGCTGCACTTCTTCCGCCGATAAATTCAGCGGCGGGCCAGTCATCCGCTCGATGATTCGCGGGCCAGTCAGCACTTCGGCGAAAAGCTTCGGCTCATCGTCGGTCGCCGGCTGCTCGATGGCAGCGGTCAGCTTGCGGGTGAGCAGTTCCAGGCGATCGTCGTCGAGCGTGCACCCTTCCCAGCTCAACAGCACGAACTCCTCGCCGCCGAAGTGCCGCTGAAACCACTGATAGACGCGCGTCTCCTCGTAGCTTTCGGGCAGCCACTGCTTGACGTCGTTCTTGTTGGTGAGCAGGGCTCGCCGCGCACCCAGGCCGGCGAACGGCAACAGGAACACCACCGCCAGCAGCAGGCGAAAGCTGTGGCGGCTATAGAAAGGCTGATGCGTCACGCGGTGCCGTCCTTGGCCGTGGTGAGTACTGCTTGGTGAAATAGGGGCGCCGGTCTCGGGGCGCCTGCGCGCACGCGCAGACGCGATCGGCTGGCCCTTAAATTTCTTCGGACGTTGCCAAGGCCGGGCATTGCTGGCCGCTGGCAAGCACTGCCATCATGGCGCTACCGGCGACCGGTTCTAGCGACCAGGCAAACTGTGCCGGGGAGTGCCGCAGGGCGGGGACGAAATTCATGCCGGCAACGGTCCGGCCTTATGTCGGCGCTCGCTACTTGCCCGCGGAATCGCCAGCTTGCACCCAGGCTTCGTTGAAGGCAGCGTGCTTCATGCTTTTGCCTCCCTCGACAAAGTAGCTGTAGACCGCCTGGATCGTGCCGTCGGCTCCCTGCGTGACCGCGGGGTAATGAAAGCTCCCCTTGGGTTGATCCTCGAGGTGGCGCGTCCAACGCCAGGCGGACCCTTCGTCGTCGCTGATCGAAACGGCGAGCTTGTTGCGCCCCTTGGTCTGATCGTTGTAGATGAGCAACCAGTGGCCGTTGGCGAGCCGCACGCCGTCGATGCCGGCGCCGGGGTTCTCCAACTCGCTGTCGCCGACTTCGCCCCAGGTGAGTCCGTCGTCTTTCGATTCGCTGACGCGGATGTGCTCGCGCGGGCCGTTCTCGCGCATGTAGG
>JALHOX010000480.1 GCA_022842805.1 Phycisphaerae bacterium
GATCTGGCAGGATGGGCGCGTCAGCACGCAGCGCTGGTTCGAGATGGCCTATGAGCCGGACCACGGCCCGAGCGAGGCGCAGTGGATCGAGCAGGTGCACGACACGTTCATGCGGACGACGCGGCGGCAGATGGTTTCGGATGTGCCGCTGGGGGCGTTTCTCTCGGGCGGGGCGGATTCTTCGTCGATCGTGGCGTGCATGCGGAAGTCGTTTCCGGAGCGCGAGATCAAGTGTTACACGGCGCGCTTCGCCGAAGGCGACATGCAGCGCGACCAGATGATCGACGACTTTCCGTATGCGGAGCGCGTGGCGCAGCGGCTGAATGTGAAGCTTCAGAGTTTCGTGCTGGAGCCGAAGCTGATGGAGCTGCTGCCGAAGATGGTCTATCACCTGGACGAGCCGGACGCGGACCCGGCGATTCTGCCGTCGTATCTGATTTCGAAGCTGGCGCGGGAGGACGGCACGACGGTGCTGCTGTCGGGCACGGGCGGCGACGAGGTCTTTTTCGGCTATCGCAGCCATCAGGCGTATCGGCACTATCAGAAGTTCGACAGTCTGCCGCGGTGGCTGACGCGGGGCACCTTGGGAGCGGTGCAGGCGGTTTCGGAGCGGATCTTCGGCGCGCAGCAGGCGTTGTCGCGGCGTGTGCGAAAGTTTCGGCGGGCGATCGGTGCGCGCGGGCTGGAGCGGCACATGGCGCTGGTGGACTGGAGCAGCCCGGCGACGCGCAAGCGGCTTTGGACCAGCGAGCTGGCACGACAGGTGAACGGCGAGAATCCGCCGGCGTCGCTGGTGCGCTACTTCAACGAATTCCGCGGCACCGGCGAGTTGAATCGGCACTCGCACGTGCTGATCCAGACCTTTCTCGCGGCGCACAATTTCCTGTACACGGACAAATCGAGCATGGCGGCGTCGATCGAGGTGCGCGTGCCGTTCCTCGATCTGGAGCTGATGCGGCTGTGCGCGCGGATCCCCGAGGAGTACAAGCTCCGCGGCGACACAACGAAGTATGTGTTGAAAAAGGCGATGGAGCCGTATGTCGGGGCGGACATTCTCTATCGCAGCAAGACGGGCTTCGGCGTGCCGTTGCGGAAGTGGATGAGCGAAGATCTGGGCCCGCTGGTGGCGGATTGCCTGAGCGAGACGCGGCTGCGACAGCGCGGGTTGTTTGAGCCGGCGGCGGTGCAGCGGATTCTGGCGGAGAACGACGCGAACCGCGCGGACCACGCGTATCTGATCTACAGCCTGCTTTCGCTGGAGCTGTGGATGCAGACGTTTATTGATCGGGCGGGCGTTGAGGTCGTGGCCTGAAACGCAGGTTCGCGGATTGGACGAGATCAGGGGCGGATGCAATCCGCCCTGCCCAAAACCCGGATCGGCCTAGTCTAAGCCGCCTCGCAGCGGCTTTTTGCGTTTCTTCGGCGGGGCCGCGGGGGCTGCGGCGGCGCCTGGGGCGGATTGGCCTGCTTCGCCGCTGCCCGGGGGCTTGAGCGAGAGGCCGATGCGGCGCTGGGCGACGTCGACGTTGAGGACGCGGGCCTCGATGACCTGTCCGGGCTTGAGGACGTCGCTGGGGTGGCGGACGCGCTTGTCGCTGAGCTGCGAGACGTGGATCAGTCCTTCGACGCCTTCTTCCAACTGAACGAACGCGCCGAAATCGCTGAGGCGCATGACGACGCCCGACACTTTGGACTCGGGGGTGTAGCGCTCGGCGGCCGTCTGCCACGGATCGCTGGCGAGGGCCTTGAGGCTGAGGCCGATCTTGCGGGCCTGCATGTCGGCGTTTTGGACGGCGACGCGGACTTCGTCGCCGACTTTGACGACGTCCTTGGGGTGGAGGACGCGCTGCGTCCAGCTCATTTCGCTGACGGGGATGAGGCCTTCGATACCGGGCTCGAGCTCGACGAAGGCGCCGAAGTTCATCAGCTTGGTGACGCGGCCGTTGACGGTTTCGCCGGGGCGATATTTGTTGGCTGCGGCCTCCCACGGATCGGGGGCGAGCTGCTTGATTCCGAGGGAGATGCGGCCGCGCTCGGGGTCGAGCTTGAGGACTTTGACCTGAATGTCCTGCCCCTCTTTGAGCACGGCGCCGGCGTTTTCGACGCGGGCGTAGCTGATGTCGCTGACGTGGAGCAGCCCCTCGACGCCGCCGATGTCGACGAAGGCGCCGAACTCGGTGAGGCGCATGACCTTGCCGGGGCGGACCTGGCCGACTTCGAGGGTGGCCAGGACCTGGCCGCGGGAGGCTTCGCGTTCCTTTTCGAGGACGCGGCGACGGCTGAGCACGACGTTTTTGCCGCGGCGATTGACCTCGACCACTTCGCATTCGAGCCAATGATTGAGGAAGTGGTTGAAGTCGTCGTGGCGGACGAGGTCGACCTGGCTCATGGGCATGAAGCCGCGCACGCCCTGCACGCGCAGCTCGAGGCCGCCGATGTTGGTGCCGGTGACTTTGGCTTTGACGATCTCGCCGATTTTGAGCTTACTGAGGTCGCCATCGACCTTTGAGGCGCGGAACGAGAGTCGCATGAGTCCGGAGTTGGGGTCGAGTCCGTGCGAGATTAGCTCGACCACCTGTCCCATGCGTGGGGGTGAATCGGGATTGAACTCGTCGAGGGGCACGATGCCTTCGCTCTTGCCGCCGATG
>JALHOX010000481.1 GCA_022842805.1 Phycisphaerae bacterium
CCGGAGCTGCGGCTGGCCTACCACTATGGGCTGACCGAGCGGTGGTCGCTTTACGGTGTCGGGCAGGTCGCGGCTCTCAGCGACGGGGATGGTCGCTTTGTTCAGAGCGGTGCTTCGATCGCGACGGCGTATGCGTTCACGCCGCGACTGAGCGGGTTCATCGAGTACTTCGGTCTTTATCCGAGCACGCGCGACGCCGACGCGCAGCACAACATCAATTTCGGCCCGGTGTTTCTGATTGACGACAACATGCAGATCGACGCGCGGGTCGGGTTTGGCCTGAATGAAGAGGCGCCGGATTTCTTTGCGACGATCGGCTTTTCCATCCGCTTTTGACTTAAACAGGGAGAAATCATGTTTCTGTTGGACGTTTTGTTCGAGATTCTGGTCTATGTGCTGCAGGCGTTGCTCAACATTCCGCTGACGCTGCTCTCCAATTCCGTTCTTGGAGCGTAGTTGGCGAGGGCCGCGATCCCCGCGAGAATTCGGATTCACCATGACCGCAGCCCGTCCCGATCCTGAGGCACTACTGGCCCGCGCCCATGCGGAGGCGTCGGATCGACGCAGGGGCCGGCTGAAGATTTTCTTTGGCATGAGCGCGGGCGTCGGCAAGACGTACGCGATGCTCCAGGAGGCGCAGGAGCGGCGGCGATCCGGGACGGACGTGGTCGCGGGGTATATCGAGACTCACAAACGGCCCGAGACCGATGCGCTGAAGCCGGGATTGGAAGAGCTTTCGCCGCGCTGGGTCGAGTACCGCGGCGTACGACTGCGCGAGTTTGATCTTGACGCCGCACTGGCTCGCAGGCCCGAACTGATCCTCGTTGATGAGCTGGCTCATTCGAATGCGGAGGGCCTTCGTCACGCGAAGCGGTGTCAGGATGTAGTGGAGCTGCTCGATGCGGGCATCGACGTGTACACGACGATCAATGTGCAGCACATTGAGTCGCTGAACGATGTCGTTGCGCAGATCACCGGCATACCCGTCAAAGAGACCGTGCCCGATTCCATCATCGAGCGGGCGGACGAGATCGAGCTGGTCGATATCCCGCCGGACGACCTGCTGCAGCGCCTGCGCGACGGCAAGGTTTATGTGGCCGATCAGGTGCGCCACGCCGTGGAACGCTTTTTTCGCCGCGAGAATCTCGTGGCGCTGCGTGAGCTTGCGTTGCGTGAGACGGCGGCGCGCGTGGGTGAGCAGGTTCGCGTCGAGCGCGCCGGTCGGGGGGACACGAGGCCGTGGGCCACCGCCGATCGCATTTTGGTTTGTGTGGGGCCGAGTCCGCTTTCGGCGCGGGTGATCCGGATTGCTCGTCGGATGGCCGCCGCGACGCAGGCGGAGTGGATCGCCGTCAGCGTTGAGACTCCCGGTCAATCGGAGCTTGCCGCGGCGCAGGTTCGGCGCAACCTGAAGCTTGCGGAACGGCTGGGCGCGGACCCGACGGTGCTGACGGGCGAGAGCGTGGTCGATGAGATTCTCGCCTGCGCTGTTCGGCAGAACATCACGAAGATCGTCGTCGGAAAGCCGACGCTACCGCGATGGCGCGAGTGGCTGCGGGGGTCGATCGTGGAGGAGCTGATCCGCCGGAGCGGCGAGATCGACGTGCATGTGGTGAAGGGGGAACCGGAGGATGTCGTTGGGGCGCGTCCGGTTGCGCGGCGTCAGGCGGAGTGGCGCGAGTACGCGGCGACGCTGGGTGTGATGGTGGGGTGCACCGGGCTGGCGGCGCTCGCGTTTCCGTATCTGTCGGCCGTGAACCTCACGATGATTTACCTGGCGGGCGTTGTGTTTGTGGCGACGCGCTATCCGACCGGCCCTTCGGTGATTGCGTCGCTGTTGGCAGCGCTGCTGTTTAATTTTTTCTTCACCCAGCCCTATCACACGTTCACCATCGATGATGGGCAGCTTTTCGTGGCGTTTGTGGCGCTTTTGGCGACGGCACTCGTGGTGAGCGGCCTGGCGCAGCGCGTCCGCCGCCAGAACGAGGCGGCGCGGACGCGGTATGTGCGCACCGCGGCGCTGTACTTCATGAGCCGCCAGCTTGCCGCTACGACGGGCGCGGATGCGCTGGCGCGTGTTGCGGCGAAGCATGTTGCGGATGTGTTTCAGGGCGATGCGGTGGTGTTTGTCGGCGATGTGCAGGGTCGGATTCGCGCGGCGGCGCAATCGGGCACATTTGCGGCGGAGCCGAGCAACGAGCGGGCCGCGGCCCAGTGGGTCTTTGCACATCAGAAGTGGGCCGGATGGAGCACGGACACGCTTCCGGCATCTCAGGGGATTTACCTACCGCTCCTGACCTCCGGCAAGTCGCTGGGAGTGCTGGGGTTTCGACCGCGCAGCCGTGAGATCCCGCTGGAGCCCGATCAGCGGCACATGTTGGAAACCTTCGCGACGCAGCTCGCGATTGCGCTGGAGCGGGCGGCGCTCGCGGCGCAAGCCGAGGCGGCACTTCGCGAGGCGGAGACGGAGCAGGTTCGCAGTTCGCTGCTGAGTTGCGTGTCGCACGATCTGCGCACGCCGCTGGCGGCGATCGCCGGTTCGGCCAGCGCGCTGGTCGATGGGGCGCGATTGGCGGAGCCGACGCGGCGGGAGCTCGCGCAATCCATCGCCGAGGAGGCGGGACGGTTGAATCAGCTCGTGGGCAAGC
>JALHOX010000482.1 GCA_022842805.1 Phycisphaerae bacterium
CGGAGTAATCCAGTGATTCGCTCGCGCTCCATTCATCTGCTCGTCGCCGTTTGGTCCGCAATCGTCGTGGCCAACGTCGCGCTCGCCGAAGACCCGAAGCCAGCCGCCGCATCGACATCCGCACCCGCCGCTGACCCCGTCGGCATCTGGGAAGGCACGCTCGAGGTTGGGCCGACAAAGCTGCGAATCGTCTTTCACATCCAACGCGACGGCGACGCCCTCTCGGCCACGATGGATAGCCCGGACCAAGGCGCGAAAGGGCTGCCCGTGAAGGGCGTCACCTACGAAGACCCCAAGCTCACGCTCGAAGTCGCCATCGCGCAGGGCCAGTTCGTCGGCGAGCGCGACGCGGCATTCGGCGAGCTCAAAGGCGAATGGTCGCAGCGCGGCCACAGCCTGCCGCTGACGCTGAAGCGCGTCGCAGCCCCCACCGAGAGAAAGCGCCCGCAGCTTCCCAAGCCGCCCTTCCCCTATCGCAGCGAAGAGGTGACCTATGAGCACGTCTCCAAGAAATTCAAACTCGCCGGCACGCTCACCTTGCCCGGAGGCGCCGGCCCCTTCGCCGCCGCGATTCTGATCAGCGGCTCCGGCGCGCAGGACCGCGATGAGACGATCTTCGACCACAAGCCCTTCCTCGTGCTGGCCGATCACTTGTCCCGCGCTGGCGTCGCCGTCTTGCGCGTCGACGATCGCGGCGTCGGCGGAACCGGCCACGACGGCAACCCCAAGGACGACACCAGCGCCGACTACGCCACCGACGTCAGCAGCGCCATCGCCTATCTCAAGACCCGTTCCGAGATCGACGCCAAGCGCATCGGCCTCATCGGCCATAGCGAAGGCGGACTGATCGCGCCGCTCGTCGCCGCCGAAGATGCGTCCGTCGCGTTCGCCGTGCTGATGGCCGGGCCCGGCGTGCCGGGCGACGAGTTGCTGTATCTGCAGGGCGAAAAACTCTGGAAGGCCGGCGGCGCCGACGAGGCGACCCTCGCTCGCAATCGCCGCATGCAGCGCGAAATCTTCGGCTTCATCAAGAACGAGCCCGACCCGGCCAAAGGTCGCGAGGCCGCTCGCGCGTTCCTGCGCGCCGAACACGCCAAGCTCAGCGACGCCGACAAGAAAGAAGCGGGCGAGGTCGACGCCTTCGCCGAGCAGCATTCGGCCGTGATCGAGATCCCGTGGTTTCGATACTTCCTCGCCGCCGATCCGCGCCCGGTGTTGCAGCGCGTGAAGTGTCCGGTGCTGGCGATCACCGGCGAGGTCGATTTGCAGGTCCCGCCCGAACAGAACCTGCCCGAAATTGAAAAGGCTCTCAAAGCCGGCGGGAACAAAGACGTGACCACCCGCACGATGCCGAGCATGAATCATCTGCTGCAGACCGCCAAGACCGGCGCGGTCACCGAGTACGGCGACATCGAAGAGACCATGTCGCCCACCGCTCTCGAAGCGATCTCAGATTGGCTAAAGGCCCGCGGCTTCGCAAAGCCTTAGCCCCGAAGCCGCGCCCCGCGAATCCCTTATCGGTCCTGCCGATCGGCCCCGTTGGGGCCGACTTCTCGTTTTCGGTACGATGGGCAAGTCATCATGTGTGTTCGTTCGCGTATCGCGCGTGTTTCGGGGGTCGGAGAGGTGGCGAGAAGATGGCGCGGTTTTCGGCTCTAACGACCTTCACCCGACACGTAGTCGCCCTCGGCTGCGCAACGGCGATGCTCCCGGCGTTCCTCGGTTCGGCGGCGCTCGCGCACGAAGGCGATCACGTCATCGTCAAGTCGATCGCCGATCGGCTGGCGGGTGTCCGTGAACCCGTCGGCTCACCCCGCGCCGCGATGACGCTCGATTCGGTCGTGTCGCTGGTGCAGAGCGCTCGCGGCAGTGCCGGGGAACCGTTGTTGCCCGATGGCGCCCGCCTCGCCGACGCGACATGGAACGATCGGCTGCTCAGGCTCACGATCAATATCCCCGCCGCCGCCGCGGATTGGCGCATCGGCCCGCATGACGCCGAGACGCTCTGTCGCGCGCTCGCCCAACCCTTCCTCAGCGATGGCAATTTCGCCGGCATCGATCTGCAACTGTCGCTCGACGGCGGCCCCGCTCGCGGCCTGGCTGCGTTTCTGAAAAACGAGGCCGCCGCGGCGCTCAACGCCGCAGCCCCCAACACAATCGACGCGCCCATTCTCGCCACGCACGACTTCGGCCCGGCCGAAACGCGCGGCATCGGCGGCCCGGTCGCGAACGCGGCCCGCCAGCCGACCGGCGCTCTGAGCGGCGTCACGGTCTTCATCGGCGCGGGCCACGGCTGGACCGCCGGCGCCAGCGCCTGGGCCTTGCAGCGCCCCGTACTGCTGGGAATGAACGAGGACTACGGCAACATCGACCAACTCAACGCCTTCTGCGCCTTCGCCTTTAACGCCGGCGCCACGGTCGTCCCACTCCGCCCCGCCGGCTGGCAGCCGATTCAGATCACCATCGATCACGACGACCCCGCCGTCACCTACAGTGGTGTCTGGACCGACAGCGGCAACCCGCAGTATTACGAAAACGGCGTCACCAACTCCGGCGTCGCCTATCGCTTCACCAGCGCCGCCGCCGTCGAGTCTGCCGCCGCCCGCT
>JALHOX010000483.1 GCA_022842805.1 Phycisphaerae bacterium
GGCCTACGGCGACTACAACGACATGATGGACATCACCGAGGCCATCGTCGCCGGCGCCGCGGAAAAGGTCATCGGCACCCGCAAAATCACCTTCGGCGGGCGCGAGATCGACTATTCGCCGCCCTTCGCCCGCCGGCGCTACGCCGACCTCTATCGCGAGCACGTCGGCATCTCGATCACCGACATTCCGGCCGCCCGCGAGCGGGCCAAGAAGCTGGGCTTCGTCGAGAAAGACGCCGACGACGCGATCGTCGTGAACACACTCTTTGAGCATTACTGCGAAGACAAGCTCATCAACCCGACCTTTGTGCTCGACTATCCGGCCCCGATCTGCCCGCTCACCAAGCGCGACCCCAACGACCCCAATACGGCCCTGCGCTTCGAGCTCTTCGTCAACGGCATGGAGCTGGGCAATGCCTACACCGAGCTGAACGACCCGGATGTGCAGCGCGCCACCTTCAGCGCATCGCTCCGCGGCGAAGGCGAGGAGACGATGGCCGTCATGGACGAAGACTTCGTCGAAGCGCTCGAATACGCCATGCCGCCGGCGGGTGGTTTGGGCATCGGCATCGATCGATTGGTGATGCTGTTGACCGGCTCGTCGAGCATTCGCGATGTGCTGCTCTTCCCGCTACAGCGACCCGAAGGCGCGCCGGCGCGCGCGAGCGACGCCTGAGCATCGGCCGCGCTGCTGGACCAATTCCGCCCGTCGCGTTATCGATTGGCACACGATGAAGACGATCGGAATCCTCGGCGGCGGTCAACTCGGTCGGATGCTCGCGCTGGCGGGATATCCGCTGGGCCTTCGATTCATTTTTCTGGAGCGCGAGGCCGATTGTCCCGCCGGACAGGTTGCGCCGGTCGTCGTGGGCGACTACGCCGACCCGGCGGCGCTGGCCCGGCTCGCGGAGCGCTGCGATCTCGCAACCTTTGAGTTCGAAAATGTGCCGGTCGAGGCGGTCCAACGGCTTCGTGAACGCGTGCCGGTGCATCCTTCGCCCTTCGCGCTGCTCAGCGCGCAAGACCGCCTGCATGAGAAGACGCTGTTCACCGACCTGGGCATCCCCACTCCCGATTTCGTCGCCGTCGCGTCGTTCATCGAGCTGCAATCGGCCTGCAAGCGGCTGGGGTTTCCGGCAGTGTTGAAGACGCGGCGACTGGGCTACGACGGCAAGGGGCAAGTTGTCATTCACTCGGCCGCCGAGATGGAACCGGCCTGGCGCGCGGTGAATGGAGTGCCGAGCCTGGTGGAACAGTTCGTCGCGTTTCGTCGCGAGTGTGCGATTCTGGGCGTGCGTGCGGCCGACGGGCGTGAGGCGTTTTATCCGCTGACCGAGACACACCACACACGCGGGATTCTGAGCACCGCGCTCGCCCCGGCGCCGCACGCGAGCGCCGCGCTCGATACGCTGGCCCGCGACTATGTGAAACGCATTCTTGATCGGCTGAGCTATGTCGGCGTGATCGCGCTGGAGTTGTTCGATTGCGGCGACGGGCGGCTGATCGCCAACGAGATCGCGCCGCGCGTACACAATTCGGGCCACTGGACGCAGGACGCGGGGGTGTGCAGCCAATTCGAAAACCACCTGCGCGCGATCGCCGGACTGCCGCTGGGCGATACCACGCCGCACGGTTACTGCGGCATGGTGAACCTGATCGGCGACGCACCGGCGCTCGAGCGGCTGGTGTCGATCCCTCAGGCGCGGGTGCATCTTTATGGCAAAGAGCCCCGGCCGGGGCGGAAGCTGGGGCACGTCAACTTCTGTCTGCCGACGGCGGCGGATCGCGAGGCGGCGATGCGGGCGACGTTGGCGATTTTGCCCCCGCGCTAGTCGGCGGCCGGCTTCGTCCGCCGCCTAGGCCGGTTTGCGCTGAGTCTTGCCACCGCCGCCTTTGATTTCTTTGATTTCGTCGTCAATGCCCGGGCCGAAAATCTTGCGGGCATAGTCTTCGAGCATGTCCGGATCCAGCTCGGAGGGGTCCGGGCCGGTCGGTGCCGTCAGTTGCGGCTCCGCTTCCAGATCGGGCGGAACCGCGCCTTCCGGCGGCCCATCTTCGACGAGAAGCTGCTGACCGTCTTCCGGATGTTCGCCCTTCCAGATCTCACCGACGCGCTGGTAGTCGCTCGGCGAAAATCGATAGAGAATGCGATGCAGGCCTTTGCTCTCGTGTTCCATCGATTCCGGAAAGCGCTTGTTACTGATGTCAGGGATCGGCAGCAGCTTGCCCACGGCGACGCCGCTCAGCTTTTCCAGCGCTTTCGCGTAGGCGACGATGTGAACGCCGCCGCGCACCAGTAAAAAGCCGGTCAGCGCGCGTGCGGTCGGTTCTTTGGCCATTTCGTATACGCGAATCTTGTTCGCGCGCGCTCCGCATTCCAGAAAAAAGTTGTGCAGTAAATCCAGCTTGAGATTGCCGCTGCAGAATACGTGCTGTCCGCTCCAGAAGTTTCCCTGAGAATCTCCGCAAAGCGCCTGCTGCCCACTCGCGATGAAGTGGTAGCTGTTTCGCGCGTTCTTGACGGGCTCCAGTGGTCCATCGGCCGGCTCTTCATTCCGCGGCGTCGCGCCGGTCAGCAGGAGATTGATCGCATAGGCGACCAATTC
>JALHOX010000484.1 GCA_022842805.1 Phycisphaerae bacterium
TTTCGTTACCTTCGCTAGCTTAACAAACGTCGATTTGCGATCAGATTTGACCCGCGCGGCGTCTCCGCCCGCCACTCGCGTCATCACCGCGCCGGCCGGTACATTCAATAGAAGTCGGCGTGACCGAAATCATCTTCCCGCGCGGTGCATTATTCCCGCGACGAAAACCATCCATCGAGAATCTCACCATGCAATCGAAACAACTGTTGATGCTGGTCGGCGACTATGTTGAGGACTACGAGGTGATGGTCCCGTTCCAGATGCTGTTGATGGTCGGACATCGCGTCGACGCGGTTTGCCCTGGAAAGAAAGCGGGCGAGACCATCGCCACGGCGATCCACGATTTCGAGGGGGATCAGACCTACAGCGAAAAGCGCGGCCACAACTTCCGCCTGAACGCCGACTTCGATCAAATCCGCCGCGAGAAATACGACGGGTTGCTCATCCCCGGCGGGCGGGCGCCGGAATATCTGCGGTTGAATCCGCAGGTGCTGGAACTGGTACGCTACTTCGCGGAAGCCAAGAAGCCGCTGGCGGCGCTTTGCCACGGCCCGCAATTGCTCACCGCCGCGGGCGTTGTCCGCGGCCGCGCCTGCACCGCATACCCAGCCGTCCGCCCCGAACTCGAAGCCGCCGGCGCGAGTTGGGTCGAGCCGAGCGGCAACCTCGACAGCGCCCACGTCGACGGCAACCTGGTCACCGCGCCGGCTTGGCCGGCCCACCCGGCCTGGATCCGGGCATTCCTGCAGGTGCTCGGCACGCCGGTGGGTTAGTGGATTGAATTTCCCTGGAAAAGATTGGAGCGTCCCGGCGAATACCATATGATGAGGTCGACGGGCGGGAAGCTGGCTTTGCCTGCGTTCCCTCCGCGCCTCTGTGTCTCCGCGGTTCAATCAACGGAACAATCCCGAGGGTCGGCGCCATGAAGTTCCATCGTCGCGACGTGTTGCGGGCAGGGCTATTGAGCGCCCTCGGCGCGAGCGCCAGCGGGTGGTTTCCCGTGCTGGCCGATCAGGCCGCGCTCGACCCGAAACGCCGCCGGCATTGCGTCCTGCTGTGGATGAATGGCGGGCCGTCGCAGACCGATACGTTCGACATGAAGCCCGGCCACGAAAACGGCGGGAGCTTCAAGGAGATCGAGACGAGCGCGCCAGGCCTGCGGTTCAGCGAGCACCTGCCGACGCTCGCCAAGCAGGCCGACCGGCTGGCCGTGATTCGCGGCCTGAGCACCAAAGAAGGGGACCACGGGCGCGGCACGTTCCTGATGCGTACCGGCCAGACGCCCGGCGGGCCGCTGCGTTATCCGACGATTGGCTCGTCCCTCTCCAAGCAACTCGGTTCCGACGAAGCGCCGCTACCGAATTACGTCAGCATTTCACCGTACACGCTGTTCAACCCGGCGGCGTTCAGCCCTGGCTTTCTGGGTCCGCGTTACGCCGCTCTGACGGTCGGCGCTACGGCCACGTACGCGCCCGATAGCGGCAACCAACAACAGGCGGAAGGTTTTGCCGAGCTCGGCGTCGACGACCTGCGCTATCCAGGCTCGGTCAGCGAGGCCCAAGCCCGGGGCCGCTTGGAACTCTGGCGCACGTTGCAGGATGGTTTCTTGTCGAAACATCAACTCTCCGCGCCGATCGCGCATGACACAGTGTATCGCCGCGCGGTCCGCATGATGGAAAGCGAAGCCGCCAAGGCCTTCGATCTGAGCGAGGAATCGAATGACGTCCGCGAGGCCTACGGACGCGGCCGCTTCGGCCAAGGTTGCTTAATGGCGCGGCGACTGATCGAACGCGGCGTGCCGTTCGTGGAAGTCTCCCTCGGCAGCTTCGACGGCGGCGTCGGTTGGGATACGCACGCTGACAATTTCAACGTCGTGCAAAATCTCTCGAAGGAGCTCGACGCCGGTTGGGGCACGCTCATGACCGAGCTATCCGACCGTGGACTGCTCGATTCCACGACCATCCTCTGGATGGGCGAATTCGGCCGCACGCCCAAGATCAACCAGAGCACAGGCCGCGATCATTTTCCCGACGCCTGGACCTGCGTCCTCGCCGGCGGCGGCATCCGCGGCGGCCAGGCCCACGGGCGCACGAGCGCCGACGGCCTCACCGTCGAAGAAGGCAAAGTCGGCGTCGGCGACGTCCTCGCGACCCTCACCAAAGCCCTGGGCGTCGACCCGGCCACGACGAACGATTCCGAAATCGGCCGCCCGATTAAGATCGCGGAAGGGACGCCGATCGAGGCGGTGTTGGCGTAATCCGACAACGCACGCCGACGCGTGAACGAGGGGCGTTGACGACCGGTGAGCGTCAATGCAAGACTCTTCCCGTGTCGTTTTGCGCTCGCTCCACATCGCGATAGCGAACTTCCGAGGGTCTGATGGTTGCCGATCTCGCCGCCCGTCATGAACTTGTCAGCGATCTCTTCACCTGGCCGCGGTCGCGCGCGGAGTGGGATCAGTACCGGCTCAGCGACGAACAGGTCGCCTTTTATCACGAGCAAGGTTACCTGGCCGGCGTGAAGCTGCTCGATGATTGGCAGGTCGAACGGCTGCGCGGCGAGCTGCAGGGCTTGTTCGACCCAAATCACGCGGGCCGCGAGCT
>JALHOX010000485.1 GCA_022842805.1 Phycisphaerae bacterium
ACCAACACGCTGGTCTACGCGCTGAACGCCCGCCCCAGCCACCAGGCGATCCTCGAGCGGCTCGACCGCGAGGCGCCGGAGAACCTCTTCGTCTCGGCGATCACGCTTGCCGAGCTGCGCTACGGCGCGGCGAAGAGCCGCCGCCGAGAGGCGAACCTGCAGAAGGTCCGGCGCGTCGCCCAGGCGCTCAACGTTTCCACCTTCGACGATGCCGCCGCCGCGGCCTACGGCGGTCTGCGCGCCGAGCTGGAAGGCGCCGGCACGCCGATCGGCCCGCTCGACACCCTGATCGCCGCGCACGCGCTGAGCCTCGACATGACGCTCGTCACCGCAAACACGCGCGAGTTCGCCCGAGTTCGCGCGCTGCGCCTCGAGAGCTGGCTGCCGGCGTAGGCGGCTCATTCGATCACCTCGTCGGCGCGCAGCAGTACCGGAGGTGGAATCGTGATGCCGAGCGATTTGGCGGTGCGCAGGTTAACGACCAGCTGGAAGCGGTCCGGCTGCTCGACCGGCAGGTCGCCGGGATTTGCGCCCTTCAGGATCCGGTCCACGTAACCGGCGGCGCGCCGGTAGTCCTCGCGCAGGTCGTTGTCATAGGTCAGCAGCCCTCCCGTATCGGCATAGGCGCGCCGTGTGCCGACCATGGGCAGGCGGTTGACGGCGGCGAACGCGGCGAGCTCGCGGGCAACACTCACGAACTGCGGGGTGGGAGCGGGCCACAAGATGTCGGGCCGCCATTGCACGATGCGCGCGAATGCGGCCGCATAGTCGTGCCCCTTCACGACGAAGAACTCCACCTCGAGTCCGGCCTGGGCGAAGTTCACGCGAGCGGCGGGAAGCACCTTCTGCGTCGCCGGATCATCGCCGATGAGCACCGCGACCCGGCGGCCGTGAGGAAACACTTCGCGAATCAGCTCCCGGAGCTTCGCCGACATGGCAGGGCCGCGGAACGAGGTCCCGGTCATGTTGCCGCCGGGCCGTCCCAGGCTCGCCACGAATCCCAGCCTGTCTGGCGCGTCGACCGCTAGGAACACGATCGGCACAGTGCTGGTCTCTTGCCGCACTGCCGCCGCCGCCTGGTTGGCCGGAGCGACAATCACCGCGGGATTGAGGGCGAGGAGCTCGCGTGCGAGCGCCGGGAGCCGCTCCCAGCTGCCATTGGCCCAGCGCCGGTCGATCAGGACGTTGCGGCCTTCCTGATAGCCGAGTTCCTTCAACCTTGCGGCGAACGCGTCTTGCTGCGGCTTGCTGAATTCCGGAGTCGATGGATGCAGAAACGCGACCCTCGGCAGCGTTGGCCGCGATTGCGCGCGCAAGCGGCCGGGAACGAGCGCTACCCACGCGCCGGCGCCTTTGAGCAGCGTGCGGCGATTCATTCGATCACGCTCGTCGCCCGCAGCAGCACCGACTGCGGGATCTTGACGCCCAGCGTGCGCGCGGTCTTGAGATTGACCGCCAGGGAGAAGGTGTTCGGCTCTTCGACGGGAAGGTCGGCCGGCTTCGCGCCGCGCAGGATCTTGTCGACGTAGCCGGCGCCGCGGCGGAACTGGTCCGCGTTGTCGATGCCGTAGGACGCCAGCACGCCGGACTCGACATATTCCTCGACCGGATAGATTGCGGGCAGGCGCACGCGGACTATCTGCTCTGCCAGCCGGCCCCTCTCGCGGAAATGAACTACGTCGGCGATGCCCACGATGGCCTGTGCGCCTGCGCGAACGGCACTGTCCATCGCGGGTGCAAACTCGTCCGCGGAGCTCGCCGAGAGCATGATCAACTGCAGTCCGTTTTTCTGTGCGATTTCCCCGTAGCGTTCGGACCACAGCTTGTGCCCAACCGGATTTTCGGAGTTCGCCAGTACCGCGAAGCGGCGCATGCCCGGATCCATCTCCTTCAGGAGCTCGACTCGTTTCGGCGGGAACTCGCGTTCCCGCGTAGAGGCGCCCGTCACGTTGCCGCCGGGCCTGGCGAGACTTGCGACGAGGCCGCTCTGCTCAGGGTTGCTCGTAATCGCGAACACGATCGGGACCCCCGGCGTGAGCTTCTTCGCCACGAGGGCCATCGGTCCCCAGTACACGAACATAACGTCCGGCTTTTGCGCCAACAGGTCTGCAAGCACCTCCTCGTAACGCTTCGGGTCGTTGTTCGCATAGCCGTATCTGTATTCGACATTCCGGCCCTCGGACCACCCCAGCTCGGCGAGGCGGCTCTTGAATGTCGTCAGAAGTTTGCCAACGGTCGAAGAAGTACCAGGATCCGCATACGCGACGCGGCGAACACGCTGCGGCTGCGCGTGAAGGAGCGGCGCGGCAGCAAGCGCGCCCGCGGCAACAATGAGATCGCGCCGCTTCATTCGATCACCGAGTCGGCGGACAGCACAGCTCGTGCGTTTATGTCGAGGGAACTGAGCGACGAGTCGTCGCAACTCGTGACAGCAGTCTTTATCGTAGATACAATATGATTTGGAAGATCATTTTTGACCCGGCCAAACGGGAACGGGCCTTGCGCGAGCGAGGGCTCTATTTCCGCGACGCGCAGTTGGTCTTCGAGGGCGAGACTTTCACTTTCGACGACGAGCGGCGCGACTATGGCGAGCGG
>JALHOX010000486.1 GCA_022842805.1 Phycisphaerae bacterium
GATCACCGCGAGCAACACGTAGATCGCGAACATCACGATCGTGACCCACGTCAAAAAGTCGCCCGTCTTGGCGCCAAAGGCCGTCGCCGCCCCGCCGCCGCCGAACGCGCCGGCCAGCCCCACGCCACGGCCACGCTGCAGCAGGATCACGCCCATCAGCAGCAGCGCAAAGAGGGTGAAGAAGACCGCCGAGATGCTCTGAAATACGGTTACAGCCAGCATATCCACTCGTCGCTTGGGATCAGCGTTCCCCGCCCGCACGGCCCCGTCACGCGACGGACCGCGGCGATCGGCGAATGCCAAGCCCCGGAATGTAAACCAATCAGCGTGTCGCTTCCAGCGCGGCCTTGGCAATCGCCAGAAAGTCGGCGGATTTCAGGCTCGCGCCGCCGATCAGGCCGCCGTTCACATCGGGCTGCGAGCAAATCTCGCGGGCGTTGTCGGGCTTCATGCTCCCGCCATAGAGAATCGCGATGCCCTTCGCGAGCTCGCCAAACTGTGCCCGCAGGAGGCTGCGCGTGTGCGCGTGAGCCTCCTGCGCCTGCGCCGGCGTCGCCACCTTACCCGTGCCGATCGCCCAGACCGGCTCATACGCGATCACCAGCTCATTCGCCGCGGCGATCTTCACGCCCGCCAGCCCCTGCTTCATCTGCGTCGTGATCACATCCATCGTGCGGCCCGCTTCGCGCTCGGCGAGCGTCTCGCCCACACAGAGCACCGGCACGAGCTTCTCCGCCAGCACCGCCAGCAGCTTGCGATTGATCACGCGATCATCTTCGTGCGGGTCGATCGTGTGCCGCCGCTCGCTATGGCCCAACAGGACATAGGTCGCGCCGACGTCTTTCAACATCGCCGCCGACACTTCGCCCGTAAACGCGCCGTTCTTTTCGTACGCGACGTTTTGCGCCCCCACCGCCACGCGCGACCCGCGACAGGCCTCCGCCACGATCGGCAGATAAACCAGCGGCGGACAAACGCCCAGCGAAACGCCGTTCGCGGGCGCGCCCTGCGCCACTTCGCGAGCCAGCGCCGCAGCCGTCGCGGCGGTGGTATTCATCTTCCAGTTGCCGAGGATCAGCGGGGTGATCATGGGTGTTCCTTGCTGAGAATCAGCGGCTTTGAGCTACGATTCTCAGAGATTATCTCAATCAACCGGCGACCGCACCGGCACCGATTCAGTCCCAATCCGAGCCGACCACGCCACCCCTAACTCCGCTTCTTTGACTTGGATGACGACGACTTCGCAGACTTCGACTTGGCGGCGCTCTCCGGCTTGGCTGCGGGGGTCTCGGTCTTCGCGGCGGGCTTGGCCGCATCAGCCGGCGTCGCATCCGCCTTCTTGCTCTCGCCGCTCGTCCCGCCCTCGGTCTTCGGCTTGTCCGAGTCCGCGGCCTTCTTATAGCTCTCGCTGCGATAGTCCGTCTGATAGAAGCCGCTGCCCTTAAAAATGATCCCGCCGCCCGTGCCGATCAGCCGCCGCAGCTTCGACTTCCCGCACGAAGGGCACTTCTTCAGCGGCTCAGCCGTGATCGACTGAAACTGATCAAACGCATGTTCGCAGGCATCGCACCGGTAATCGTACGTCGGCATTCGTTCTCACCCAGAGTTTGTGACAATCGCGCAGACGCCTTCACTCCCCTACTTCGCCGCCGGCCCGCTCGACACAACGACCCGCGCCGGCCGCAACACCCGATCGTGAAGCCGAAAGCCGCGCTGCACCTCCACCACCACCGTCCCCTGCGGCACTTTGTCGTGCGGCTGAAAGACAATGGCCTCGTGCAGCTCCGGATCAAACGGCTTGCCGACCGACTCGATCGACTCGATCGAGCGCCCGCGCAGCGCCTTCAAAAAGTGCTCATGCGCCACGCGAACGCCCGCGACGAACGTCTCCGACTCCGCACCCGTCGGGGCGGCGTCGAGCGCCCGCTGCAAATCGTCCAGCGGCGAAAGCATCGCCCGCGCCATCTCGCCTTCGGCAAAGCGCAGCCGCTCCGCCAGCTCACGCTGCGTGCGCGTGGCGACATTGCGTTGCTCCGCGATCAGCCGCAGATTTTCCGCCCGCAGCTTCTCGAGTTCCGCCAGTCGCGGATCGCCCGCCTCAGGCGTCGCATTCTCCGCCGCCGCATCGGCGCCCGTCGGGGCGCCCGGTCGCTCAGGATGTTCCACAGAATTCATGTGCGATCATCCTCCTTCTCGCCGCTCCCCGTCAGGTATTCCTTCAGACGCTCGAAGAAGCCCTTGCTCTCCGGCAACACTTGTTTGTCCTCGGTCTCGGCGAACTTGCGCAACAGGTCCTGCTGCGGCTTGGTCAGCTTGGTGGGAATTTCGACGACGACCTGCACAATCTGCGAACCCGGCCGGCCGCTGCGCAGGTTGGGCAAGCCCCGTCCGCTCAACTGAAACAGCGCCCCGCTCTGCGTGCCGGGGCTGATCTTCAGCTCCGTCGTGCCGGCCAGCGTCGGCACTTTGATTTCTGCCCCAAGCGCCGCCTGCGAAAAGCTGATCGGCACGCGACAGACCACGTTGTCGCCGTCGCGCTGCAAAAACGGATGCTGCCGGATGACGACGCGACAGA
>JALHOX010000487.1 GCA_022842805.1 Phycisphaerae bacterium
ATCAGATCCTCGACGTCGACATCAGCGGCACCGTCAGCGGCGTCGCGACCGAAGGCTCGGGCTCAGAGCAGTGCGGCAACGAAGTGCCGACGCCCATGCCCTACGCCCGCGTCACGGTCGGCGCCACCACGGCGTTTGCCGATGTAAACGGCAATTTCACCATTCCGAATCCGGGCTCCACCGCGGTGACGGTCACCTCCGGCGTTCGCGGTCAGTATTTCCGCGTCGCCGATCAGGTTTCCGGCGATCCGATCCTCTCGCAGAGCGTCACGCCGCCCGGCCCGGTGAACTTCGTGCATAACGCCGCCAACACCGACGAGCGTCGTCGCGGCGAAGTGAACGCCTACATCCACGCCAACCGCGTTCGCGACTATGTGCTCAACGTCAACCCGAGCTATCCGACGATCGGCGGCCAGACCGAGTTCACCGTCACGGTGAACGAAACCGGCGGCATCTGCCCCGGCAACGCCCAGTACACCGGCACGTCGCTGCGCTTCTGCCTCTCCGGCGGCGGCCAGCCGAACACGGCCTGGACCAGCGTCGTCTATCACGAATATGGCCACCACCTCGTCGCCACCGGCGGCAGCGGCCAGGGCGCCTATGGCGAAGGCATGGGCGACGTCACCAGCGTGTTGCTGCTCGATGAGTCGGGCATCGGCTTCGGCTTCTTCGGCCCCTGCGCTCAGCCCCTCCGCAACGCCAGCAACGCCTGCACGTTCTCGGCCTCGACCTGTTCGAGCTGCGGCAGTGCGATCCACACCTGCGGCCAGTTGATCAGCGGTGCGGTGTGGGAGACGCGTAACGAACTCGCCATCACCCATCCGCTCACCTATCGCCAGATCATCAGCGACCTGGCGCTCAACAGCATTCTGCTGCACACGGGTACGAGCATCGCCTCGGACATCACCATCGACTTCCTGACGCTCGACGACAACGACGCCGACATCAGCAACGGCACGCCGAATTTCCAGGCGATCTGCACCGGCTTCGGCGAGAAGGGTCTGCCCTGCCCGCCGCTTGATCCGATCGGGTTCGTCTACCCCGGTGGTCGTCCGGACACCATCGCGCCGAATCAGCCCTTCGTGATCTCGGTCAACGCGACCGCCCTGACCGATTCGCCGGTTCCGGGCACCGGTCAGCTGAGCTATCGCATCGGCTCGAGCGGACCGTTCACCACCGTGAACATGACGCAGACCACCCCGAACAACTACCAGGCGACGCTGCCGGCCACGCCTTGCCCGCAGACGATTGAGTATTACTTCAGCGTGCAGTCGGTCGCCTCGGGCATCATCCGCAATCCGGAAAACGCGCCGACCAGCGTCTATCGCGCGGTCGCCGCAAACGGCACCATCACCAACGTAGAGTACAACTTCCAGACCAATCCGGGCTGGACGGTGAACACGACCGCGACCGACGGCGGCTGGGACACCAACCCCGCCGTGCCCGTGGGCGGCTGCAATCGCGGCAATCCGCAGGCCGACTTCGACGGCTCGGGACAGTGCTGGATGACCGACAACAGCGCCGCCAATGCCTGCAACAGCGACGTCGACGGCGGCGCCACCACGCTGACCTCGCAGGTCTTCAACCTCTCCGGCCTCGCCGCGCCGAGCGTCACCTACGCTCGCTGGTTCAGCAATAACACCGGCGGCGGTCCCGAGACCGACACGCTGCGGGTCGAGATTTCGACCAACGGCGGAACGAACTGGTCCGTGCTCGAGACGGTCGGCCCGACCTCCACCAGCCCGAATCCGGAGATTGCGGGCGGCTGGTTTGTGAAGACCTATCCGATTCCGAATTCGGCTCAGTTCCGCATCCGCTTCGTCACCGAAGACGTCGGCACGGCGTCGGTGGTCGAGGCCGCGATCGACGCCTTCGAGATCTTTGATCTCGATTGCAGCACGACCTTCGTGCTCGGCGACATGAACTGCGACGGCATCGTCAGCGTCGGCGATATCGCCGGCTTCGTGCTGGCGCTGACCGATCCGGCGGGCTACGCCAGCGCCTTCCCGGCGTGCAATATCAACAACGGCGACATCAACGCAGATAGCGTCGTGTCGGTCGGCGATATTGCGGGCTTCGTGGCGCTGCTCACCGGCGGCAACTAAAGCCCAAGCCCCGCGAGCAACGACGGGCGCGTCCACCGACGCGCCCTCGTCGCAGCAGCGAAGAACTCAATTCCTGGATCGGCACGCGTCGGCGATTAAAAGCCGGCGCGTGCCGATCTCGGTTTGGGGAGGTCGGCGAAAGAACCTGGCGCGGGATGTGGAGCGGGTTTGACATCGCACGCAGTCCGCTGCGGTTCCCTGACCGGCACAGGGGCGGATTGTTGGTATCCTGAAAAGCGTTATGTCCACCAGGCGCGCATTGACTCTGCATTCCTACGACGACATCGTCGCCGAGGTCCAGCGCCTCGCCGCCGCCGGCTATACGCCCACCGGCAAGTGGAATCTGTCGCAGATCTGCGAACATCTCAACCAACTGATGCGCCGCAGCCTCGACGGATTTCCCGAAAAGGTGCCGTGGATCATCCGCGTCACGGTCGGTCGCTACTAC
>JALHOX010000488.1 GCA_022842805.1 Phycisphaerae bacterium
GGCCCGCGTCCCGGGCGACTTGCCGCCCTCTTTCTGCGACGAGGGGCCGAGCGTCGCCGCAATCGCCGCGCACTCCACCATGGTCGCGGCGGCGATCGTATTGCCGCGGAGCTTGAAGACCGCCGTCTGACCCGAGATCAGCTCGCCCGGCGCGTGCCCCGTATGCACCGTTGTGACGCCGAAGCGCCGCACCCAGTCAATAAGCTCTTCGTGCGGGTTGTAGGCGTCGATGGCGCGCAACTGCGGCTGGATCGGCGCCGAGCTTTCGAGCTGATCCTGATCGTGCTTAATGTTGTAGATGCCCGTCAGGCCGACCGTCGCCCGGCAATCGATCAGGCCCGGCGTGACGATCTCGCCTTCCAACACGCGATAGCCCTGCGGAATGGGCGTGCTCGCGATCGGGCCGACGGCCGCGATCTTGCCGTCCGTAATGACGACGACGGCGTCATTCAGCGCGCCGGCCGGGCCCATCGTGTGAATGGTCTTGCCCTTGATGGCGACCTGCGCAGTAGTCGTCTGCGCGAGCGAGAACGCGAGGCCGATGAGAGCCAGTCGCGTCATGCGCGCGGCGCCGAACCTGCGGATCGCCGCGCCGGCTGAAGCCTGAAAAAAATCACGATTGATCGACTTCATTCGTCATCACCGCCTTCCGGGGCGCAGCACAGGTAGGGCGTCGTGTCGTCGCCGGCGCCGAAGCCGCCGACCGCGTAGAGGCGGTCCTCTTCATTCAGCCGATTCCAGACCAGATTCCCCTCGATCCAAGTCTCGGTCACCTTGCAATAGACGCTGAGCGGATCGTTCTCCATCATCACGAAGTCGGCGTCTTTGCCGACCTCCAGCGTGCCGATGCGGTCGCCCATGTCGAGCATCTCGGCCCCGTTGATCGTGAGCGCCTTGAGCGCCCCCGCGCGCGACATGCCGGCTCGATGGGCCAGTGCCGCGCAACGCAGGAAGAAGCGCGAGTCGGTGATCCAGTCGTCGGTGTGAATCGCGACCTTCACGCCCGCTTTCTCCAGAATCCCGCCCGTTTCCAGCTTCTTGTTCTTGGCCTCCAGCTTTCCGCCGGGGCTGTCCAGCACGATGATCGAGCACCCGACGCCGGCCTTGGCGATCTCCGCCGGCAACTTCCAAGCCTCGCTCGTGTGATGCAGCACACAGCGAAAACCGAATTCTTCCTTGAGCCGCAGCACGGTCATGATGTCGTCGTGCCGATGCGTGTGATGATGCACCAGCCGTTTGCCGCTCAGCACTTCCAGCAGCGCGTCTTTGGCGATGTCGCGCGGCGGCAGTTTGCTCTCGTCGCCCGCGGCGCGCTTGATCTTCTCGCCATATTCCTGCGCATCGATGAACATCTTTCGCACGAGCGCGGCCGATTTGCCGCGCGTCCCCGGCCAGGGCGGGTTGTCGCGAATGCTGTTGGTGCCGTTGGCCATCTTCATGCCGCCCATCGGCTTGCCCTCGGCGTCGCGCACCATCATGTCTTCGATGGTCTTGCTCCGCCGCAGCTTCACGTAGACGGTCTGCCCGCTAAGCAGGTGGCCCGAGCCGGGCATGATGTTGAGCGTGGTCAGCCCGCCGGCCCGCGCCCGACGAAAGCCGCTGTCGAGGCAGTTCAGCGAATCGTAGATACGCACATCGGGCTGGGTCGGGCTGCTGCCGTCGCCGCCGCCGATGCCGCCGATGTGGTTATGAGTGTCGACCAGGCCGGGCATGATGTAGCGTCCCTGCACGTCCTGTACGAACGCGCCATCCGGGATCTCGACCTTTTCGTTCGGGCCGATCGCGACGATCTTGCCCTTATGAAAGACGATCGTCCCTTCCTCGATCTCCGCGCTGGAGATCGGGATCAGCCGCGCGTGGGTGTAGGCGATCGGCCGTTCTTGTGCCTGCGCGGGCTCGACGCAGACCAGCATCGCGGCGACGCTCATCGCGAGCGTCGCGGAAAACGAGAGATACTTGAGCAATGGAAACTCCTTCGGCTCCGAAAGGAACATCGTAGCCGCAGGAGCGCCGATTCGCCCCAAGCGCGGGCCGACTTTGCGACAGGCTTTGTCGTCCGGAAAGCCGGCCCCGCAACGCCGCTGGGATCGACGCTCACGCGCCGGCGCCCGGCCTCATCCGCCACAGCCGCGGCAGGCCGTCTCGCTGCAATTCGCAACGGTCAGTTGTTCGCCGCGCCCTGTTCAATCCACAGCCGAATCGTCTCAATCTGATTCTCGGTCAGCGCCGAATCCCCCAGCGGCATGCGCGCTCCGGAGCGCGGGTCGTCGTCGTTGATCTTTTCGAAGAAGTAGCTCGCGCCGGGATCGCCCGCGACGACGAACGCCGCTCCGCTAACGCGGCCCGAACGAAGCGTCGTCAGGCCGTTGAATGAGTTCGTCGCCGAGTCGAGCCGAAGCGCGATGCCCGTCAATGCCGCAAAACCTCCGGCCCGGTGACAGCTCGCGCAAGCATCGCTCAGGATCGGCTGCACCTGATTCGCAAACGAAATCGTGCTGTTCGGGTCGGGGGCGTCGTCATCCGCAGGCGGCGACTGTGGACACCCGACGG
>JALHOX010000489.1 GCA_022842805.1 Phycisphaerae bacterium
GAGCCGCTCCCGCGCGGCATGCCCTTTGCGTCGCGCAAGCGTGTTTCACGTGAAACACGTTTGCCGACGCAGCGGGCGTCGCTTGGCGCTGTCGGGCCCTCAGCGCTGCTCCGCAAATCGCTCCATCGGCACGCACGCGCAGAACAAATTGCGATCGCCCCAGACATTGTCGACCCGGCCCACAAACGGCCAGAACTTGTTTTCCCGCACCCACGACAGCGGAAACGCCGCCTCATGCCGCGAATACGGCCGGTCCCATTCCGGGCCGGCGATCGCGGCCGCGGTGTGAGGGGCGTGCTTCAGCGGGTTGTTGTCGCGCGGCCAGGCCCCCTGCTCGATCCTCGCGATCTCCTTGCGAATCTGGATCATCGCCTCGCAGAAGCGATCGAGCTCGGCCAGCGGCTCGCTCTCGGTCGGCTCGATCATCAGCGTGCCGGGCACCGGCCACGACATCGTCGGCGCGTGGAAGCCATAGTCGATCAGCCGCTTGGCAATATCCTCCGGCTCGATCGACGCGGTTTTCTTAAACTCGCGCAGGTCGAGGATGAACTCGTGCGCCACGCGCCCGCTCTTGCCGGTGTAGAGCACCGGGTAGTGGCCGCGCAGCTTCGCGGCCATGTAGTTGGCATTCAGAATCGCGATCTCGGTCGCCTTGCGCAGCCCCGCGCCGCCCATCATCGCGATGTAGACCCACGAGATCGGCAAAATGCTCGCGCTGCCCCAGGGCGCGGCGCTGACCGGGCCGATCGCCTTTGACCCCGCCGCTCCGGCCTTCAGCGGTGCATCGCCGAAGGGGCTGATCACCGGATGGCCCGGCAAAAACGGAGCCAGGTGCGACGCGACGCCGATCGGGCCCATGCCCGGGCCGCCGCCGCCGTGCGGGATGCAGAAGGTCTTGTGCAGATTGAGGTGGCAGACATCGGCGCCGATGGCCGCGGGCCGCGTGATGCCGACCTGCGCGTTCATATTCGCGCCGTCCATGTAGACCTGTCCGCCGTGCTCGTGAACCAGGGCGCAGATCGTCCGCACCTGCTCCTCAAAGACGCCGTGGGTCGAGGGGTAGGTCAGCATCAGCGCGCCGATGTTCTTGCGATTGGCCTCGATCTTCGACCGCAAGTCGTGCAGATCGACGTTGCCCTGCTCGTCGCAGGCGACCGGCACGACCTCGAAGCCGGCCATCACGGCGCTGGCGGGGTTCGTGCCATGAGCCGATACGGGGATCAGGCAGGCGGTGCGATGGTGGTCGCCGCGCGATTCGTGATAGGCACGGATCACCAGCAGCCCGGCGTATTCGCCCTGCGCGCCGGCATTGGGCTGCAGCGAGATCGCCGGGAAGCCGGTCACCTCGGCCAGCCACGTTTCGAGCGTCTGGAACAAATGCTGATAGCCCGCGGTCTGCGCCCGCGGGGCGAAGGGATGCAGCCCGCCGAACTCTGGCCAAGTGACCGGAATCATCTCGCTGGTCGCGTTGAGCTTCATCGTGCAGGAGCCCAGCGGAATCATGCTCGTCGCCAGCGACAGGTCGCGCTGCTGCAGCTTGTACATATAGCGCAGCATCTCGTGTTCGCTGTGATGCGTGTTAAAAACCGGGTGCGTCAGGAACGCCGTCTCGCGCGCGAAGCCCTTCGGCGGCGCGGCGTCGATGCCGGCGGTGAGGTCGGTGGTGGTGAAGCCCGCATCGCGACCGCCGTTGAAAACGGCCAGCAGCGCGGCGATTTCGCGCGCGTCGGTGAGCTCATCGAGCGATACGCCGATCGTGCCGTCGCCGAAGTCGCGCAGGTTGATGCGGGCCTGCTTGGCGGCGGCCAGAATCGCCGGCGCGGCGCCGGCCTTGGCCTTCACGCGGATCGTGTCGAAGAACTGCTCCGACGCGACGCTGTGGCCGAGCCGCTTCACGCCCGCCGCCAGCAGCCGCGAATACGCCAGCACGCGCGACGCAATCCGCTTCAATCCGCTCGGTCCGTGATAGACCGCATACATGCCCGACATCACCGCCAGCAGCACCTGCGCCGTGCAGATGTTGCTGGTGGCCTTGTCGCGGCGGATGTGCTGTTCGCGGGTCTGGATCGAAAGGCGATAGGCCGGGTTGCCGTGCGAGTCGCGCGAGACGCCGATGAGGCGGCCCGGGAGCTGTCGCTTGAAATCATCCTTGCAAGCCATGAAGGCGGCGTGCGGGCCGCCGTAGCCCATCGGCACGCCGAAGCGCTGGGCCGAGCCGACGGCGATGTCGCAGCCCCACTCGCCGGGCGGCGTAATGAGCGTGAGCGCCAGGAGGTCGGTCGCGGCGCAAACGAACGCGCCGCCGTCGTGGGCCTTCTTCACCAGCGCCGCGTAATCGGTCAGACGACCGTCGGTCGCGGGATATTGGAGCAACACGCCGAAGATGTTTTGCTTCGAGAAGTCGGCGGTCAGCGGATCGCCGACGACGACCTCGATCTTCAGCGGACAGGCGCGGGTCTTCACCACCGCGATCGTCTGCGGATGGCAATCGGCGGCGACAAAGAATGTGTTGGCCGATTCGTTGGGGCAGACGGCCTTGCACATG
>JALHOX010000490.1:0-294 GCA_022842805.1 Phycisphaerae bacterium
GCGCTCGCGCGGCGCGCCGCTTGACCGGCGGCCCCGCCGACGCGCCGCCGCCCCCGCCCCACGCCGTCCGCGACGATCGCTATGATTCTCCCCAATCCCTGTCCGCCGCGGCGGTGCGGCGGGCGCGGATGGTCGATGCGGAGATGCGTGTCATGCGGAGTATGGTCGCGGGCGGATGGGCGGTCGCGGTGTTGTTCGTGGGCTGTCTGAGCGTCGGCTGCACTTTCGACGACCCCAGCCGAAATTACACCAGCCGCGTCATGGGCGAAGCCACCGCCGAGCAGGTCTTCACCG
>JALHOX010000490.1:304-2543 GCA_022842805.1 Phycisphaerae bacterium
CGCCGGAGCCGACGTGCTACGCGCCGAGTTCGGCCAACTCGCCGAAACCAACGCCGCCGGCCGCCGCATCGTCAGCCAGCCCGTCGAATTCGACACACGCCGCGAGAGCGGCACCGGCCGCGACCTCTATGGCAACTCCACCCGCATGCGGCGAAAAGCGACCCTCGTCGTTGATCAGCGCGGCCGTGAAGTCCTGGCCCGCGTTCGCGTCGATGTTGAGCGCCACGACACGTCGCGCACCCAGCAACTCCAGCGCCCCAACGGCCGATTCTCGGACTATCCGCACGAGGAAACCCCCGGCGAACGCGACGCCGCGACGACCCGCGACCAAAATGCCGTTTGGGTCCGCGCGCGGCGCGATCTGCCGCTCGAAAATGAGCTGTTGCGGCTGCTCGGACAGCGCTTCGCCCCGACCGGCGATGTGCGTCCGTCGACCCAGCCCGCGGCCAAAAAGTAGCCCAGAAGCGACCGCAGCCCGGCGCTCGAAGTTTGCGAGCGCCGCGATCGCACCGTCCGTTCGATCTCGCCCCCGCCCCAACTGCAAGACGCCGCACCGGCTCAGTGCTACGCTGCGCTTCAGCGGCGACTGACCGCCGCGATGCTGCGATTGTTCACGCGAGGTTCACAATCATGAGTCATTTGCTCGTCACCGGCTCGATCGGAATCGATACCGTCGAAACACCGCTCGGCCGCGCCGAAAACGTCCTGGGCGGCTCGGCCGTCTATTTCTCGCTCGCCGCCGCGCTCTATGCGCCGACGCGCATGGTGGCCGCCGTCGGAGGCGACTTCGACGATCGACTCCTCGCGCCGCTCAAGGCCCGCGGCGTCGACGTCAGCGGCATCGAGGTGCGCCCGGGCAGCCGCACGTTTCGCTGGTCGGGCCGCTACGAAGGGGCGATGAACGAGGCCCAAACCACCGCCGTCGCACTGAATGTTCTGGCCGAAGACGCGCCGAAGATCCCCCCTGCCTTCACCGACAGCCGCTGCCTCTTTTTGGCCAACACCCACCCGGCGATTCAGGCCGAATTCGCACAGCGCTTCAAGCACTGCGAATTCATCATGTGCGACACGATGAACTTCTGGATCGAGACCGAAGGTGCGGCGCTTGCCACGGCGCTGAAGAACGTCCACGGCCTGGTCCTCAACGAAGGCGAAGCCCGCCTCATGACCGGTCGCACAAACCTCATCACCGCCGGCCGAGAAATCCTCCGCCGCGGACCGCGCGTCGTCATCATCAAAAAGGGCGAACACGGGGCGCTGATGTTCACTGGCGACGAAGTCGCCTCGCAGCCCGCCTACCCAACCGAAAAGGTCGTCGACCCCACGGGTTGCGGCGACACCTTCGCCGGCGCGCTGATGGGCTACCTCACGTCCAAGGGCAAGTTCGACTCCGCCACGATCCGCGCCGCAATGGCCCGCGGCGCGGCGGCCGCATCGATCGTGCTCGAATCGTTCTCGATCGACGCCAGCGCGGGCGCCACCAAGGCAATCGTCGAAGAGCGCGTCGCGGGCCTGCGGCGTGCGTCCAGTTTTGAATAGGCGATAGGCTCGAAACAATTAGCGAGTAGTGGCCCGCTGCGCTCTTAAAGCGCAGCGGCTCTGTTTCCGGCTCGGGGCGGACCGACTGAGCTATTCATTTTCCGGAGGGGCGCGCGTGCTTCCGCGCACGGAGACGGGGACGGGCTGCATACAGTTCGCAGTTCGATCGAACCCACCCAAAAACCAAGTGCGCCCGGCCCACAGGCTGCGTCATGGTGATCCAAGACGCAAGCGGACCGAGCGCACTCAATTGTCTTACGACGATCGCCGGCGAACCCGATTTACGGGTTGATGCCGCCGACCATGTTGTTCTGCAGGCCGGCCTTCGGCCAGGCGGTGTTCGAACCGGCGACGAGGCCGGTGTAGGCCGAGAGGTTATCCGTGCCAAAGCGGACCAGAACGGCCGCCGGCACCGGGAAGACGTCGAGGCGATAATCGTTGCCGCGACGCATGTAAGTCAGGCTCGACTGTTCGATCGCGTCGGTCGTGCTGACGTTCGCCAGTTCCTGACCAGGCGAGGTCAGGGCCGAGGCAGCCGTCGAGCGGGCCGAGGCGTCGAGGAACAGCGCGTTGTCGGTGTTCAGGCGCTTGTGCCAGCCGTACAGGTTAATCGGCGGCACGATCTGGTCGCCGCTGCCGTTGAAGCCGATCATGTTGAAGAACACCGGCTCGCCGACGAGGATCGTGCGGCTGGTTTCGG
>JALHOX010000491.1:0-1410 GCA_022842805.1 Phycisphaerae bacterium
ATTCATTAACGCTGGATGCAAAAGGATTTGATATTCGCGAAATTTCTCTGCTCACGGCCACCGGAAAAGCACCACTTAAGTTTGAATACGATAGCCTGAAACTTCGTATTAAATTAGATAAAACCTACACCCGCACCGAAGAATACAAACTCTTTATTGACTACACTGCTAAACCCGAAGAACTGGAAGCGGGTGGCAGCAAAGCTATCACTTCCGACAAAGGTTTGTATTTCATCAATCCCTTAGGCAAAGACAAAAATAAACCTAAACAAGTGTGGACTCAGGGCGAAACCGAAGCAAGCTCCTGCTGGTTTCCAACTATTGATTCGCCTAACGAACGCATGACACAGGAAATTTACATGACCGTTGATACCGCTTTTGTAACACTGTCTAATGGTTTACTGCTTTCATCAAAAAACAACGGCAACGGAACCCGCACCGATTATTGGAAACAATCACTCGGCCATGCGCCTTATCTGGCTATGATGGCCGTGAGCAATTTCGCCATTGTAAAAGATGCGTGGAAAGGTTTGGATGTAAATTACTACGTTGATAAAGAATATCAAAAATATGCAAAATCAATTTTCGGCCACACACCTGAAATGCTCAGTTTCTTCTCTGAAAAATTAGGCAACTACCCATGGGAAAAATATTCGCAAGTGGTAGTTCACGATTATGTTTCGGGAGCAATGGAGAATACAAGCGCAACCTTGCATGGTGAATTTCTTCACCAAACATCTCGTGAAATGCTGGATGGTGATAACGAAGACATCATCTCGCACGAATTGTTTCATCAGTGGTTTGGTGATTTAGTTACCTGCGAGTCATGGTCAAACCTTCCTTTGAATGAATCATTTGCAACCTACGGTGAATACCTGTGGCGCGAATACAAATACGGTCGTGATGCTGCCGACCATCACTTAGATAGCGATTTAAGTAATTACTTACGCGAAGCTGCGTATGATAAAAAGGACCTTATTCGTTTTTATTATGATGACAAAGAAGATATGTTTGACAGCCACAGCTATGCAAAAGGGGGCAGAGTGTTACACATGCTGCGTAAGTATGTTGGCGATGAGGCTTTCTTCACTTCTCTTAAATTATATTTGGATAATAACAAATTTACTTCGGTTGAAATTCATCAGTTGCGCCTGGCATTTGAAGAAGTAACAGGCGAAGATTTAAACTGGTTTTTCAATCAATGGTTTCTTGCAAAAGGTCATCCAGAGTTGGGAGTTTTCTGGACATACTATGATGAAACAGAATACCCTGACGAAAAGGACAGGCTTACTATCACCATTGAACAAAAACAGGATTTAGAAACTACACCGCTCTACAAACTGCCCATGTACGTGGATGTGTATCATGGTAAACAAAAAATGCGTCATCAGATTATTCTCGAAGAACAGC
>JALHOX010000491.1:1420-2541 GCA_022842805.1 Phycisphaerae bacterium
AGAACAGCTGCAAACCTTTGCTCTTCCCTGCAACGGCAAACCTGATTTGGTAAATATTGATGCCGAAAAAATGCTTCTCTGTACTAAAGAAGAAGAGAAAGAAGCATCGGAATATATTCACCAATATCGAAATGCACCGCTTTATTTAGATCGTCAGGAAGCATTACTCAAATTATCAAACACAGAAGATTCGCTTGCTCAAATGGTTGTTCTGGAAGGGCTGAACGACAAGTACTGGAAACTACGTTCCAACACCATCAGCTATTTATCAGGCCTTGAATATGCCGATAAAGAACAATTGAAAACCAAAATTTCGGCAATGGCGCAGAATGATGAAAAAGCAGCAGTGCGTGCTGCAGCTCTTAAATATTTAATTAAGAATCATCCGGGAACTGAATTACTTACTGTGTATGAAAAAGCGATGAACGATTCATCCTACAATGTTTCGGGTATGGCTCTGGCTGCCATCGCAAAGGCCGATAAAGAAAAAGGATTAACCAAAGCCGAAGAACTGGAAAAACGTGGCGATCTGAAAACCTTTACCGATGTGGCAACCATCTATATGCAATATGGCGGAAGAGAAAAAGAATCCTTCTTTGCCGATAACTACAAACGATTGACAGATAACAATGACAAATACAGTTTTGTATTGCTCTACAGCCGTTTTCTGCAACGCACCGATGATGCCGAAATGACCAAACGCACTCTGACGTTTTTTAAAAACATAGCCGAAACCGACAATGCATGGTTTATGCGTTTAGGTGGTATTCAGGCTTTGGCCGAGCTGCGCGATGCATTAGCTAAAAAAGCAGAAAGCATGGAACAAGTAAAAATTGTGGTTGAGAAAGATAATTCTGAAGTAAATAACAAAACTCTGCTGGCAGAAACCAATACACTACGCGATTCAATCGACACTGTGGTAGGCGAACTCATTGAAAAAGAAAAAGACGCAAAAGTTCTGAGGTATCTTGGAATTGAAGCAGATGAAGAATAAGCACAATTCTAAATTAGTTAAGAAAAGATAAAATTCATTTTACCTAACGCTATTTGTCATCACTCAATATTGCAGAAAAGTGTTAACTACAAAATAGCTTTTCTAATGCGAAGAATAAACTACTTCT
>JALHOX010000492.1 GCA_022842805.1 Phycisphaerae bacterium
CACCGTCGTCATCGGAATGGACGACAGCACCGCCGGACAGGTCTACGTCTACGTCGGAACCAAGACCAACACCGGCAACGACATCGAACGCGCCGGCCTCACCAACGGCGTCCTCTACGGCGTGATCGTCAACAGCACCCCGGTCGAGCCCGCCGCCGGCTGGACGGGCACAGTGCCCTTCACCCTCTTCAACTTCGGCAACGTCGCCAACATGAGCGGCGCGACGCTGGAGACCATGAGCAACGCCAACGGCGTCACTCAGTTCGGTCGCCCCGAAGACGGCCACTTCGACCCGAACAACCCCAATGACTACTACTGGGTCACCACCGGCGCCACCCTGAGCACCGGCGTGGTTCCGAACCGCCTGTTCCGCATGCGTTTCGTCGACATCCGCAACCCCGCCCTGGGCGGCACCTTCGAGATGCTGCTCGACGGCACCGAAGGCACCGTCAGCGCCGACAACCTGACCGTCGAAAACGGCCGCGTCTTCATTCAGGAAGACCCCGGTAGCGCCAGCCGTCTCGCCAAAATTTGGCAGTACGACATCGCCGGCGACAGCCTGCTCGAACTCTCGGCCCACGACACCAACTACTTCACCACCGGCGCTCCCAACTTCCTCACCACCAACGAGGAAGCCTCCGGCATCATCAGCCTCGCCGACATCCTCGGCCGCGGCTGGTACGCCATCAACGTCCAGGCCCACTACGGAATCCCCGGCGAACTCGTCGAAGGCGGACAACTGCTCCTCATGTTCACCCCGCAAAACCAGTTCGCGCGCGGCGACATGAACTGCGACGGCTTCATCTCCGTCGGCGACATCGCCGGCTTCGTCCTCGCCCTCACCGATCCGGCCGGCTACGCCGCCCAGTTCCCCGGTTGCAACATCAACCACGCCGACACCAACTTCGATGGGTTCGTCACCGTCGGCGACATCGCCTCATTCGTCACGGCCGTCACCGGCGGCTAAGCGAATCCGCAAGGCCCCGCACGAAAGTCGGACACGGCGGGCGTCATGCTCGCCGTGTCTGTTTCCCCAGACCTCTGCCCTGGACAACGACCGGCCCGCACGCGCGCCTGCGTGCGGCCCCAAACAATGGAAAAGGATTCGCCATGACCATCGCTGCCGCTCGCGTTGCATGCTTCATCGGATTCTTCGGCCTTCTCGCCGCCGCATCCGCCCCCGCCGGCGTCATCAACGTCAACATGCAGGATTTCCTCTTCAGCCCGGCAGAAATCACGATCGAGCCGCAAACCGTCGTCCGATGGACCAACCTCGAATTCATCGATCACACCGTCACCAGCCAAACCAGCCCCGGCTCGCTGGTACCCAGCGGACTCTTCGATTCGGGCAATATGGCGTTCGGCGATGTCTTCGAATTTCGCTTCACCCAGCCCGGCGACTATTCCTACTTCTGCATCCCCCACGGCAGCTCGATGCAGGGAATGGTCCGCGTAACGCCCGAGCCCAGCAGCCTGGCGTTGCTGATCTTGGCAGCCCTCGCCGCGCGGCGCTCCGCCAGATAGCGCATTGCCGCGGGCGATTCCAAATAACCAAGGCCGCGGCGTTGCAAGGTCAAGGCGGGCCGCGCATCCATCAATCCGCGTCCGAGCTCTCCTGAAGCGCCACAGGCACCCCCAGAGCCCCGAGCCGCTTCACAGACTTCAGCACCCCGTTCAGTTTCATATCTCGCATCTCCGCCACTTCTTTCAGCCGTGCAATTGCCTGGTCGCGGCGGCCCAGATGGAGCTCGTGTACGGCCATGTAGTAATGGATGTTCGCGCGCCGCGCCGCCTTGCTCTTCGCAAGCGCCGCCGTCACCGCGGCAAAGTCCGGATTCGACCAGTCTTTCTGCAACGCCTCCGCCAGCGTCCCGTATTCGCCCATCTTTTCCCCGCTGGGATAGGAGAATGACTTCGCAGCCTCGATGATGCGCGGCAAGAGCGCTTTGGCGCCGTCAACGTCCCCGGCGTCGATCGCCATGACAACCAGCGTGATTCCGCAGGAGGGGTTTCCAAAGCGCTCCAGACATTCCGTCAGCGACTTCCTGGCACGCTCGTCCTGATCCGATAGCCAATAGAACGTTGCCGCGAATTCCAGAGGCACAGACGCCTTCGGCGGATTGCTGCGCAGGTATTCGTTCACCAATTCAATCGCGGCCGCGCGATTCCCGCGGCCATGGAAGACGCACCAGTTGAACCAGAGGTCTCTAAAGCCGTCATAACGCTCGCTGATCTCGCGCACCCAGCGCTCGGCCTGCGGCCAGTTGCCGGCCGCCGCATGGGCCCGCGACGCGCAGCGCATCGCCGTCCCCGACCCCGATTCCGCGGCGCGTTCGGCGTGGGCGATTGCCTTCGGATAGTCTTTGTTTTTGATGAACCACGTCGCGAGTTCGGCGTCGACGCCCGACTTCGCCAGACCGCCGTCGTAGATGTCGTCGGCCAGCGCCTCTTCGAGCGTCGTGCGCCAGCGATTCTCGGCGCCGCTGCGCTTGTAGAGCAGCGCCAGTGCGTTGTAAGCGCTCACGCTGGGCACGAGCTT
>JALHOX010000493.1:0-484 GCA_022842805.1 Phycisphaerae bacterium
GGCCCCGATGGCGATATGGCCGAAATCGCTGCGATGCAAGCCCCCCTCGTTGGCGATGGCGCCGACGATCGCGCCCGGGCCGATCCGGTGGCGAAAGTGTCGGCGGCGGGGTCGGGGTTGACCAGCGTGTAGCCGCGCTGATGCGATTTGTCACCATCGGCGAACCACAGCCGTATCCGCATCGTCGGATGCACCGCGTGCGCGCTGAGCATACCGCCCGCTTGGAAGCTCAACCGGTGGTAGCGCGGGCTGACTTCTTCCCGATCGGTCACGGTGAGCTGGTAGTCACCGGCTTCGGCGGCAACGGCGGTGCGCCGGGCGGCCTCGGCGCGGCTGGTGGTACGGGCGGGGCAGGCGGATTCCCCGGCGGCACCAAGGGCGGCAACGGCGGTCAGGGCAGTAACGGGTGATCCCGGTTTGACGTGGCGGTAACGCAGACCGCCATGGCCAAACTCCTTGCTGACTCGTGCGTCAACGACGGGCC
>JALHOX010000493.1:494-2518 GCA_022842805.1 Phycisphaerae bacterium
ACCTGCACTGGCCTCGAGCGGCTGCCCCACGTCACGGTGTGTGTGCAGGCGACCGCTGCGATTGCCGAGCGATTAGCATCTGCCCCTATGGCAGACCACTGGCCATTGACGGGTCGGGCGGAGGAACTTCACCTCATCGGGGAGGGTCTGCGGGGTGGCGAGTACAAGGGCATTGTCATCGCCGGCGCGGCCGGGGTCGGCAAAACCCGGTTGGCGCGCGAAGCCGCCAGTATGGCGGCGCAAAGCGGGTGGGCGGTGCGGCGGGTTGCCGGCACGGCAACCGGTCAGGCGGCGATGCTGGGGGCGTTCGCGCGCTGGGTCGACGCCACCGACGGATCCTCAGCTGCTCTGGCGCGCAAGGTATTCGCCGGACTTATCGATGGCGCCAACGGTGCGCCGTTGCTGGTGTTCGTCGACGACGCGCACCTGCTGGATGACCTCTCGGCCCTTATCCTGCATCAACTGGTGCTGCAAGACGTGGCGAGCGTGATCGCCACCATTCGCAGTGGCGACCCGACACCCGACGCCGTCAGGGCCTTGTGGAAAGACAGCCTGCTGCGGCGCTTGGAGTTGCAGCCGTTGTCCCGCGAGGAGACCGAAAATCTGGTGCGGACCGTTCTGGGAGGTCCGGTGAGCGCCGACGGTCTCGAACGACTGTGGACGTTGAGCCAAGGGAACATGCTCTACCTGCGCCATCTCGTGGAACACCTTCGCCAATCGGGCGGCCTCACGTCTGTCGACGGCGAATGGCGTTGGGCAGGAACATTATCGGCGTCGCCGTCGCTGGTCGAACTGGTAGATCAACAGATCGGCAGGGTGGCTGAGGATATCCAGCATGTCGTGGATTTGGTGGCGATCTCAGAGCCTATCGACCGCCAACTCTTGACCGCACTGGTCGACCCGCGAGCGATTGAATCCGCCGAGCGGCGTGGCCTGGTCGTGGCGGGTTCCGCTTCCGACGCGATGTTCGTCGGCCATCCGCTGTATGGAGAGATCCGGCTGAGCAACTGTGGACCGTTCCGGCTGAGGAGATTACGCGGAACTGTCGCCGCCGCAATGGCAGAGACGCCGGGCGCCGACTTACTTCGGCTCGGACTGCTGTGGTTGGAGTCTGATCTGCCGCCGGACGCGGAGATCCTGACGCCCGCCGCAAGGATCGCCGCGCCGCGACTTGATCTGGGACTGGCAGAGCGGTTGGCCCGCGGGGCGCTGGCCGCTAGACCGGGTCCGGAGACCAAGATCCCGCTGGCCTACATCCTCTTCCTGCAGGAGAAGGGCGACGAGGCGGAAGCGATCCTCAATACGCTGGGGCAGCCGGAGCTCGCTGGGTACGGTTTTCTGGACGGGTCGGTCCTGCGTGCCGCGAACCTGTTGTTTCTGCTGGGGGCACCCGAGGAATCTCGCGTCGTCATCGACGATGCGATTCGACTGGGCGACGCCGACCGCAACCATTCGCTGCGCACGTTTCGCGCTGTCATCGAGGTGATGGCCGCCCGACCGACCGTGGTGATCGAGACGATGGCCTCGGTTGACTACGACCGGTTGGATGGTTCCGCCCGTGTCGTCGGCTACGCAGCAGAGACCATTGCGCTCGGCGACCTTGGGCGCGTCAACGAAGCCGCGGCTCGGGCCGCGTTGGGGTACCGCGGACTCGCCGAATCACCAGAGGAAGAGTCGTTTCACCGCTCGGGTCTCGCGGAGTTCCACGCCTATGCTCTGCTGGCCGCGGGATTCCTCGACGCGGCTGCCGCCGTCGCGGACGAGCACTATCGTCAGTACGCCGAGCTGCCCGGCATATCACGGTCGATGGCTGTCGCCGCTCAGGCAATGGCCGCGCTCGGCAAGGGCGATCTGGCGGCGTGCCTGCACTATTCGGCGTCGGCTATAGATGGTTTCGCCGGCTACGGAGAGATCTCCGGGGTGCTCTATCGATTCAGGATCCTGCAGACCGAAGCGTTAGCACGGTCCGGCGCCGTCGATGCCGCCCTGGCTTGTCTGAATGTGACTCGCCAGATCGGAAGAGC
>JALHOX010000494.1 GCA_022842805.1 Phycisphaerae bacterium
CGGGTCGCAAATCGGGAGCCGGCGCACGACCGAGGTAATCGACTCGATCCGGCGTTTGTCCCGCAAATCTCTGCCTCAGCATTGGTTCCTAGTCGCCGGTATTGCAAAGCGGTAATCGTCGGTATTTCGAAGAAAAAGTCGGTATTTCAAGCGAAGCGAAAAGAGAGAGAATGAGTCGTTCGAGTCTGGTCAGTACGAAAGTCGAGTTGGAACGCGAAATCGGGGGCAAGCTTCTCACCATTCAAACCGGAAAAATCGCCCGCCAGGCCCACGGCGCAGCCGTCGTGCGCTATGGCGAAACCGAGTGCCTCGGCACCGTCTGCACCGGCGCCCCCCGCCCCGGCACCGATTTCTTCCCGCTGACAGTCGACTATCGCGAGCGCATGTCCGCCGCGGGTCGCTTTCCGGGCGGATTCTTTAAGCGCGAAGGCAGGCCCAGCGACCGCGAAATCCTGACCTGCCGCATGATCGACCGCCCTATCCGCCCGCTCTTCCCCGAAGGTTTCATCGACGAAGTCCAGATTCAGGTCATGGTCCTTTCGGCGGACCTGGAAAACGACGCCGACGTGGTGGGCATGATTTCCGCGGCTGCCGCTCTCGCCATCGCCCCCCTGCCGTTTCAGGGACCGGTCGCGGTCGTGCGCGTGGCGCAGATCGACGGCAAGCTGGTCATCAACCCGCCCCGCCCGCAGCTCGAATACGCCGAAATGGAGATGATCCTCGGCGGCCACCTCGACGGCGTGAACATGATCGAAGTCGGCTCGCGCGAAGTCAGCGAAGAAGCCGTCGCCGAGGCGATTGAGTTCGGCCACTCGCAGGGCATCGTGCCGATCTGTCAGATGCTGAACGAGTTGAAGAAGCGCGCCGGCAAGCCCTCGACGTGGGAAGCGCCCGCGCAGGACAAAACGCTGCTCGCGACGCTCCAGAAAAAGACGCTCAAGAGCTTCGCCAAGGCCAAGTCGATCAAGGGCAAGCAGGAGCGCAACGAAGCCGTCAAGGCGATCTACGACGAGATCATCGAGGAATACGCCCCCGGCGACCGCGAAGTGAACGACGATGCGGTCGAGCCCGGCGTGCTCAAGAACACGCTGCAGACGATCGAGCAGGAAGTCGTTCGCTCGCGCATTCTGAAAGAGGGCATCCGCCCCGACGGTCGCGGCCTCACCGAGATTCGCCCGATCGATTGCGAAGTCGGCATCCTGGCCCGCACGCACGGCTCGGCGCTTTTCACGCGCGGCGAGACGCAATCCCTCGTCACCTGCACCCTGGGCACCTCGCGCGACGAACAGACCATCGACGAGATGGTCGGCGAATACAACAAAAAGTTCATGCTGCACTACAACTTCCCGCCCTTTTCGGTCGGCGAAGTGAAGCGCATCATGGGCCCCGGCCGCCGCGAAATCGGCCACGGCAACCTGGCCGAACGCAGCCTGCTCGCGATCCTGCCCCCGCCCGAGAAATTCCCCTACACCATCCGCCTCGTCAGCGACATCCTCGAATCCAACGGTTCGAGCTCGATGGCCAGCGTCTGCGGCGGAACGCTCGCACTGATGGACGCGGGCGTGCCGATCATCGCGCCGGTCGCCGGCATCTCGGTCGGCCTGATTGAGGGCGAAAAGGGCAAGTACACCATGATCACCGACATCCTCGGCGAAGAGGATCACTTCGGCGATATGGACTTCAAGGTGGCCGGCACCAAGAAGGGCATCACCGGCATTCAGCTCGACCTGAAGACGCGCGGCCTGACCTACAAGATGGTGCGCGAGGCGCTCGAGCAGTGCCGCGTCGCTCGCCTCAACATCTTGAAGACGATGGCTCAGTGCATCGCCGAGCCGCGGGCCGAAATCAACGCCCGCGCCCCGCGCATGCTCACGGTCAAGATCCTCCCCGACAAGATCGGCAAGCTCATCGGCCCGGGCGGCAAGAACATCAAGGCCCTGCAGGCCGACACCGGCGCCCAGATCGACATCGAGGAAGACGGCACCGTGCTGATCAGCGCCGCCAACGGCGACGCCGCTCGTCGGGCCAAGGAAGCCGTCGAGCGCATCACCGAAGACGTGCAGCTAGGTCGCATCTACGAAGGCCGCGTCACCAGCATCCGCGATTTCGGTGCGTTCATCGAAATCCAGGAAGGCGTCGACGGCCTGTGCCACGTCAGCGAACTGGCTGATTCCTACGTCAAGTCCGTAGGCGACGTGGTCAAGATCGGCGATGTGCTGCGGGTCAAGGTCATCAACATCGACGACCAGGGCCGCGTCAAGCGCTCGCGCAAGGCCGTCCTCATCGAGGAAGGCCCCAGCGGCGGCGGCGGTGGCGGTGGTCGTGGCGGCGACGATGACGACGCCGACGACTTTGAAACCGGCCCGCGCGACGACGGCGGCATGGTCGGCCAGGCCGACTTCGCGCCGGCCGATCGTGGCGGCGATCGCGGACCCGATCGTGGCGACCGTGGCGGAAATCGCGGCGACGACCGCGGCAACCGCGCCGGAGGCGGCGGCGGCGATCGCGGAC